>JBFLYA010000003.1 GCA_040757115.1 bacterium
ACCCTGCGTTGCAGTTGACGGCGGGGGACTGTGCCGTGGTCAGAGTTTTGTGGTCTCTCAAAGTTTTATCTTGCTATCAAACTTTTGTGGTAATTCTCCCCGCCGCACCTGAACTTTATCGTTAGCTAATATAAAAGAAACTCAACGGGAGGTGACAATATGGTAATTACTATTCCATTAGATCAAATGACTACAGCAGAAAAACTTCTATCAATGGAGAACATATGGGATGATCTATGCCGAAGGGCAGATGAAATCTCTTCTCCGCCCTGGCATGGGGAGGTTCTCCAGCAAAGGGAAGAAAAAGTAAAGAAAGGGGTAGAGGAATTTACTGATTGGGAGAATGCCAAAGGGAAAATAAAAGAGTCTGTTTCATGAAAATCAAAATTCTTGAATCGGCATCCCAGGATTTAATCGAAGGCTACTGGTTCTACGAAAAACAGCAAGAAGGTCTTGGTAGTTACTTTCTCGATACATTGTTTTCGGATATTGATTCACTACAGATTTATGCTGGCATTCATCCCATATATTTTGAACGATATTATCGTTCACTATCTAAACGTTTTCCCTTTGCTATTTATTATCGTATTGAACAAAGAACAGTACTGGTATATGCAGTGCTTGATTGTCGTCGAAATCCAGCATGGATAAAAGACAGATTAAAATTAAGAATCTAACCAGTCGTTGCAGCGGACGGCGGGGAGCTAACTGCTTTTCAAAAGTTTGTGGTTTATCAAAGTTTTGTCTTGCTTATAAAGTTTGGTGGCGATTCTCCCCGCCGCCGCTGAACTCAGTGTTAGATGTAATCAAAATGCGTCATGGCGTAGAATTGCAAGGGAGGTAGATAATATGAAGACTTTTCCAGCGGTTGTTGAAAAGTGTCGTGAATCTGGTTTATACATTGGCTATGTGCCAGGCTTCCCAGGTGCTTACACACAAAGCAGAAACACTGGATGAATTACAAAGAAACCTTCGCGAAGTTATTGAAATGCTGTTTGAGGACGGTGAGCCAGTAATTGAAACCAAATTTATCGGTACACAAATGGTGGCGGTTGCCTAATGAGCAAGTATCCCATTCTTAAACCTCATGAAGTAGTATCGCTCTTGGAAACCATTGGCTTTGTGGAAGTGCGTCAAAGAGAAGAGGTTCGCATAAGCAGTATCGACATCCAGAGGGGCGGACTACAACCGTTCTTCTCTGCAAACTCTTGCGTCTCTGCGGTAAATTACCATCTGAACAGTTACCGGATTCTATAATACAAGGGAAGAAATGAACATGCAGAAATATTTCAATACTCATAAGATTCAAGCAGTAGAGAGAGGCAGGTCTAAAATAAAAACCTGCCTCTCCCAACAATAAAGGGGTGAGAAAAAGGATATATTTTCCACCTGTGCAATTAGAAATAAAGGGATAATATTTTGGGGACGCTGTCCCCAAACCCCTGCTGGGGGATTGCAATCCTAAAGTCCCCCTTTATACTGTTTGCCATAGAAGCTTATTTGGGTTATTCTATAAGGTAGTATTGAGGGATACCTCCTAATCATTCTCTTCTGGGGGATTTTACCCCCCAGAAGAGAATGATTAAAAAGCATTCTTTCAGTATAACCTTGCAGGAATAATCAACTAAGCCTGTAGAGCAGATAGTGTATAGGGGGTTTGGGGGATGGGGCATCCCCATTGGGAAAGGGAGTTTCTCCAATGGGGTCTGGGCAAAGCCCCAGAGCATCTTCCTTAATTTTCTACCTGCACCGGTCGAAGATTTTGGTAAAATATTCCCATAATGAGCAAAAGTTAATCAGACTCATCTGTTCTGTTTTAATATCGATGCAGGTAAGAATCTTATTGTCCTTTAGACGGGACACCATAAGAACAAAAGTTGCTATTGTTGGTCTAACGCAAGATATTTCATGATGGGCTTCCTTTTATTTTAGATTTTGTTATATCAGTATAACATACCTGTCAATCTATTCAAGGGTGCCCGTCTTTACATATTATCAATTTCCTATCAGTAGAAAAAGTGTAGTAATCGGGTTCATCACTACTACGGCACTCAAAAATGGCTTCATCCAGTATGGGTCTCTTTTAATTTTCCTATAAAAAAGAACCATAGCAACAAACGAATATGTGATAATTATAAAACCAAACACTGTTTTTATACCTATTCTCCCTGATAAAATTTTCGAGCTGGACCTCGGGAAAAGGAACACTCTTTATAACTCTTTATTATAGTATTTCTTTTAAATCATTCCTGTCTGTGTGTTAGCACGGCAGAACTGTAGTCTAATCAGCCTGTTATAGAAAGTTACCCCTCTGTCTCTTAGGTGATTCTTCTATTCTTTAAGACTTTTTGCCGCACCATCTTTATGTACAAGTTAGTAATATAACGACCTCTTTTGTCTCCGCAAAAGTTACCCACATGGACTGAGATAGGAAGTATTCAATATTAAACCATTGGAAGCACATATTTGTAAAAATTCTTCAATCTCCCTTTGTTCACCCCATAAATTAACCTGTCCATTAGAACTTACACTTACAGTGAGAATTCTTTTACCATACCTGCGCAAACAATGATTATGATTAAAGTTTTCACCCGATAATATGTTTTTATCTCCTCTTTTTTGCTGAAAAGATTTCTGTTTTTCCATTGTCATTCTCTCCAAAGTTAATCATCTTTCAAAAATAGGTATTTCCGAATTTACTTTGTTTGAATATCTTCATCATCCTCAAGTAAAAGCAACTCATGGTCTTCTTTGGAATAATTATCTTCTTCAGATGGTTGTTGAGATAGATTCAATTTATCTGGAGAAGAAGGTGGCTGTTCCCATTGTGGAGGAACCCCACCTATCCCTGGTGGATATTGACCTGGTTGTTGCGGATAATTTACTCCCCCTATTGGTTGCTGAGGGGGCGGAGGCGGATAATATCCACCTGCTCCTGATGGAGGTGGATATTGACCTGGTTGTTGTGACCAACCTCTTCCTCGAGTTGGCTGTTGAGGTGATGAAGGATGGGAGCGGATTCCTTTAATACGAAGTCCAGAACCACTATCCTGTGGTGGAGCTATAGGTGGTTGTTGTGGTGATGGAGGTGGATAAGGGGGCCATGGATGAGGGCCACCGTATTGTGGTGGATACTGACCCGGTGGAGGAGGTGGATAGTAAACTGGTTGTTGAGGTGGTTGAGGTCCATAATAAGTTCCTGAAGGCGGAGGAGGTGGACTACCCCATTGAGGAGGGCCACTATATGGCGGTGGATATTGGTCTGGTGGAGGTGGATAATTCCTTACCTGTGGTGAGGTTGATATATAAGTAGGTTGACCATAGGATGGTCGTTCTCCGATTCCATCAGAAGAAGAAACTCCATGTCTTATAGGTCTCCGAACAGGAGGTGCTATGGGAGGTATTAATCGTTCTCTCAGTAAAGTATAGATATGGGGAAGAAAGTAAAAGAATATAATGATGCCTAACATAATTGTAAAAGTTATCAGTCTCTCAGGTATAATTTCCTGATGAAGAATTTGCTTGCGTTTTTCAGGATCTTCTGGTAGTATTAAACCAGGAATATTAGAAAAATTAATCTTATAAGGGGCTGACTGTACATTGTTACTAAGTTGGACCTTATATTCTACAGCATCAACCAATTTTTTCAATTCAAGATTAGTTTTAAAAACAAGTTGATACTCCTTAATAACCCCTAATTGTATATCTTGATAAATTTGAATAAGTCTATCGCTTGAAGGAGCATAGTAGTAATCACCATGAGACAAAAAAGCAAAATCTTTCAAGATATTCTCATCTATACCAGAATCATTTCTATATCGGGGATTTCCAAATCCTATAGTATAAATAGGAATATTTACCTCTTTAATCTTTTCACAAACTGGATTCACATCTGTCAAACCTGTTTCCCCTTCTCTAACTCTAACATCATTCTTTCCATCAGTCAATAAAATAACTATCTGTCTCCCTCCTTGTGGTGATATAGATTCTAATGCTCTGATTGTAGCAGAGTATAGGGCTGTGTTATAAGTTGTTGCTTGAAGAAATTCTATTTGGTTTTTCAGTTTTTCCTTATCAGAATAGAATACTATCCTAGAAACTTCAGGTACATAACTATTAAAAGCCATTATTGCTACTTTATCGTAGTCCCGCATATTTTCAATAAAATGATAAGCTGATTCTTTAGCAGCATCTATTTTTCTCTTCCCTTGACCACTATCATTAGCCATACTTCCACTTGTATCTATTGCCAATACTGCAATCAATGGAGTATTACTTTCTCCGATAATAGTTATCTCCTCGGGAGTTCCTATGTTCTTACCATTTTCAAAAAGAGTAAAATCTTCTTTGACTAATTTTTCACTATAAGGCTTTTTCTCCTCATTAAGAACGGAGACATAAGCTTTCCCATGAGGACAGTTATCCATTTTCATTTGTCGCAAATGAACTGATGAGATTTCCTCAGCTAAACATCGATTAATCATCATAAAAAGCATCACCATTAATATTAAACTAGTTTTCCTTCTCAAAAACATCTTTCTTCACCTCCTAATTTGTTCTCTTGGAGGAAGATTTGAAGAATCACCTGACGAACTTCTTACTTTCAGAAATCTAAAGCAGCTACTGCCCAAACAAATAAGGTCTCCATGTTGAAGCTGTTGCTTTCTATCAATTTTATGACCATTTACATAAGTTTCCTCTCCTTGATTTGGTAGCTCATAAGGTGAGATAAAAAACTGTCTTCCTTCCCAAGAGATTGTTGCATGAAGGGAATCAATAAGTTCATCTCCGACTATTTGAATGTTAGCCTTTGAGGAAAATCTACCTGGGTCTCCACTACCAATAATATTTCGAGCGTCACGGTAGAGAGACTTTTTATATTGCTCGCCATACTTTGATGATTTATTCCCTTCTACCCCTTGCAAATAAGCATCTGACCCCAAGATACAAGCAAAACTTACTCCTGAAGCAATAGATGCTCCCAGAATAGTAATTCCCCATGCCATAGAGACAGTTGGACCAAATATGGTACCCAGAAAGTGATGTATAAAACCTCCTATCAATCCTCCAATAGCTCCACCCAGAAGTCCATTAAGTGCCCGCCGCATTGACCTCCATCTTATCGCCTCTGCTATACTTACTAAAACACCTAAGGTGGACCATCCAAACATTCTTCCAAAATATGGAATTGTATCTTTGGTTGCTTCATACAGATAGAAAAATACTACTCCACCTAAACTACCACCAATGATTCCAGTTAACGCTCCCAATAGGAAATCACCAAGACAGGTAGTAATACCTGAATCCATAATTCTTTCAAGGGCACAAACAAAAGAACCAATGAATATTCCTACCAGACAACCCACAGCAACAGCGGTAATTAGTGGAGAAAATGAAAGGTCAACTATCCAACACGAGGTAAACCAGCCCAAGAGTCCTGCCAGACAACCTGTAACTCCAAAATAGTATATACTTCTAAAAAAAGTCATCTTTTATACACCTCTTATTTGTGCTTCTAATTCCCTTATTTTTTGTCTTAAGGGAGCATTAGTCTTTGTTCTTTTGACTTCTTCTATAATTTCACTCAACCATTGAGGCATTGTAAGAGGAAGCATACTGTAAAAATTAGTTGCCTCAAGAGCCAAAAGCGATTGATAATCATAGATAAGGGGGTCATGATTTGGTTTAAAATCAGCAATAGCATTTTTCAAATGGTCTATATTTACCTTTTTGGTCTTTGCATATTCAGCCGCGCGTCTTACAATGACCTCAATAGCGGAACCAGTCAAACCTTCTGTCTCAACGGTTACAAAATCAAAGTCAATACCATCATCATATTCTATTTTTACCTTCTTTTCCATCACTTCAAAGATACTCTTTCTATCCTCCTTATCTGGGGGTAAAAGGGGTATAACCTTATCAAATCGACGAAGCATAGCCTGGTCCAGAACATCTGGTCGATTAGTTGCGGCTACCCAAATTATCTTACCTCGATTAGAATTATCCGACATAAATGTTAATATCTTAGCAAAAATACGCTGGCTTACTCCACTATCTCGACTATCTGTCATCCGAGAACCAAAAGCTTGATCAACTTCATCTACAAATACTACTACTGGTGACAGTGCTAGTAAAATATCAAATACCTTAGAAAGATTCCGTTCACTTTCTCCTACCCACATACTGCGTATGTCCTTCATTTTCACTAAGTTCATCGTTGCCTCTTTAGCCAGTGCTTCTGCCAGAATAGTTTTACCAGTCCCTGGAGGACCAACTAACAAAATTCCCTTAGGAAGTAATTCTACTATGTCTAAAAGGATATTATCGTCTTTTATCTCTTTTTTTTGCTCAAAATATCGTTTTATATCAGCCACTTTCTCCTCAAGAAATTTCTTCACATGGTCCAAACCACCTATCGAGTCAAAGCCATGTTTTGGCTCCATCACTTCTAACAAGTTATTACTTTCTGCTTCAATAATTTCCTTCTTCTTCTCTTTCACTAAATCATAACTTACATTAATTCCCAGAGCTTTAGCAGAGTTAAAAAGATAATCTAAATCTTTAAGGTTAAACCCTGCGGTTATTTCAGCCAGTCCTTCCAATGTAGTCCCTTCTTCTAATTTTATTTTAGGCTTAATTTCTTCTAATGCCTTCACAACCTCTTCTAAAGTGGGAATATCTTCACCTGGCACCTTTTCCTTCTCTGATGTTGAAACTTCTTCTGAAGAGGGAGAACTTTTTTCTTCTGGCATATTTTTCTTTTCAGAGGAAAGAAATCTTAGAAATGCCAATCGTGTTTTTGCATCTGGTCGATCTATTTTAATAGCCTTACAGCCATAATGAGAATAGATGTCTGGATGGACTGCACCAAGATTTGGAGTTACTAATAGAACTATGTTACCAGTATCCTGTCTAATCTTATAGTTCGAAGCCCACCGCTGTAATGTCTCAATCAAGATAATAGCATCTTTATCTTGAGTCCCTGCAGGCAGCAATTTATCTACATATTCGATAACGATGGCAGTGCGATGTTCCTTTTGTAACAGAAGATGTTCAAAATTAGGAAAGACTTTCTTAGGGTCTCTGAATGTTTCATCCTGGGATTGCCTAGCTTGCCTCCCAAATCCTTCAACAACTTTGCGTGACTCTGTTGAAAGGTTTTTTAGTCTTTCTTCATCAGATTTTTCTGGTTCTTCTTCCTCACCAGCACCAAAAATAGGTAGAGCAAATCGTTTAAGTATGTCTTTTTTTGGCACTAAACCCTCTGGATAGGTAATTCCAGCTGACTGGCAATAGAATAAGATAATATCATACTTTAATGCCAGTCGCATGGTTAAAAATTCACGCAAGGATAATTTACCTTTTCCTGGCACATAGATAAAATCATTCACATTAAAGTAGAGAAGAAACATATGAGAGGCATTAGCATTATAGACATTATTAAGTTCTTCCAGCCAGGCAGGAGATTCCCAATTCTCTATAATATTAGTTTCTGACATTAATTAACTCCTTTCTTTTTCTTGAGGACTAATTTGTTTAACCATAGAGGTAGGAATAGTTTCTTCTAAAAGTTCTACAAAATGTGGGGAGATACAAACTTCACCTTGGGTATCTACCTCTACAATCCCTTTACCCTCAATCGAAAAAGTTTTGATAACCTTATTTTTACCAATAGTTTCTATTTCTATCTTATCATAGCCCATTTGGTGGAGTGATAGTAATATTCTATCTACTACTATATCTTGCAAAGTTCGCTCATCTTGAATAAGTTGTGGAATTGTTCCTGTTCCTTCTTTTACGCCAGTTACCTTATAATTTAAGTATATGCCTCGATTTTTTAACTCATCAAAAAAATGCTGTAACTCGGGTAGACAGGTAGCCTGACCTGCCTCATCGGATTTAAACCCATCGAGGTCATACAAAATTTCTCCCTCCGCGGAAACATTGACCCTAAAAATTTTCTCTCCTTTTATAGCTTTGTAATATATTCGCTCTTTTATTTCAGACTTTTCAATTTCTGTATATTTCATTATTTGAAATACCTCTTCTATCTTTTGACTAATATGTGCCTGAAGATTTTGATTGAGGGTATTAATTGCCTTTTCTTTAATCTGATTAAATTTCTCCTGAGCATATTTTGCCTGGGACAGAGCATCATCTAATCTACCAGTGCGAAACATCTCTTGAGCTTCAGCTAAAGTCTGTTTTGCTTCCTCAAAGTTGTCTTTCAAAGTAAGTCTAACAATCTCTCTAACAGATTGAAGTGACTCTTCTTCACTCTTTTCTAACATTTCTATAATAATCTCAGCATCTTCTACAGCTTTATCAAAATCTATTTGAATCTGGTTTGTTCTTTTTTCCCAGGTTTCTTTTTCTATCCTCAACCTATTACTTAAGTTAGACAAATGTTTAGTTATATCTTCCATGTGCTGCCAAACTATCGTGTAATTCTGGTCTTTCCAATTAGTGGTTATATCTCTAATCTCATCTTCTATTCTGCTAATCTCCTGTTGATTATTAGAAGGAAAAGAACCTGCAATTGTCTCTGTTTCTAATAAATCCAACTCCGCTTTCATTATCATTTCATGAATTTTCTCTGTCTGCTGATAGTGCTGTTCCTGAAGAACATAAGCTTTCTTCATTGTCTCTTGAAGCACACTTAAGGCTTCTTCTGCAAGACTATAAGAAGATGGAAATTCTCCTCTCTCTAAATTCTCTTTTCCTCGCTGTTCAATATTAACTATCCTATCTATTGCCTCTTTTTCTACAAATGGCAATCTCTGAACTTTTTCTAACATAAAATCCACTTCTTGCCAATTCATTGAAATTATTTGTTTAGCTGTTCTTTCCTCAGCCTCCTGGCCTAAAAATTTCAATTCTTCCCTAAATTGCTTTTCTTGCTGGAGATATTTCTGTCTTCTTTGTTCAATCTCCTGTTGCTCTTTAATAGCCTGTTTATGAGTCTGAAATCGTAATTTTTTATCTTTTCCTCGCTCTTTTTTGATAACTTCTGCTTTTTTCTGATGTTCTTTAATTAATTTAGTAACTCTCTGTTTTTCTTTCTCAAGCATCTTTTTTACTTTTTCTCTTCGTTTCTGAGCTATCTCTTGAGCGGTGTTATTAACTACTTCATATAACTTACAACCACAAAAAACCAATCCTTTGGCACCATAATAAACTCCGCTTACTGCTGCCCCTAAACAAATTCCTATTACATCTGCTCCCCCTGCACTACTCATTGGTATTCTCCTTTAAACTACATCTTGATTATTCAACAAATTTCGACCTGTGCGGTTAGGTTCAAATAAAATGCAAGAAGCAGATATTCAATGCTACAAACAGGTCGCTCCTACGGAGCTACAAACATATTGCTTTTGCGGAATGCTACAAACAGATTGCTCCTACGGAGCTTTATTTATATTAGCTCCAGAGGAGCGGTCTGTTTGTAGAAAGATTATATCCTTACAACATAATTAGCTCCAGAGGAGCGACCTGTGTATTCTTTTTCTCACCCTAACCGCACAGGTGGACAAATTTTATAAAGCTCCTTTTGTTGCCTCTTGAGAAATCCTCATCCTGTTCTTCAAATTTTTAACTTCATCATTTAAGTCTTTGATTTGCTTTTTCAAGTTTTCATTTTCTGTCTTCAGTTTGTTACACTCATCTACAAGTTCATTATTGACCTTCTGTAAACTCTCCTTATCTGCATTCACTTTCTTAAGTATTTCTTCTATTTCTTTTACCTTATCTGCTTTCTGGTGATTTTGTTCTTCACTTTGTTGAAGTTTTTGAGATAAGATTTCATTCTCCTTTGCTTTTTGAGAGATTAAACCTTCCTTTTCTTTTAATCTCCGCTGAACTTCATTAAGTTCAAATTGAAGGCTATTTATTTCTTGCCTATGTTGTGTCTGTAGTATAGTAATCTGACTATTTAAAGAACGATTTTGAGTAGTTAGATTTTTTATTTCAGCCTTATAGCGTTCTATTTCAGTATGTAATTGTCGAATCTCTTTTTCCTGTCCTCCTAATAAGAGCGATGGGGTCCTACTCATATTAGAAACAGGAGTTGGTTTTCTTTTTCTTCGTACCCGTATATCTTTTATTTTCACACTCGAACTATTTTGCATGTGATTATCTCCATTAAATAGAACGGCATCGTTCCACCCACATTTATCCTCCTATGAAATTATCCAATTTGGTGATTGTAACCTTAGCTACCTCACTCCACTTACCCTTTCTCTCATTATAGTCAATAGCTCTAATTCTATACTCAAGGATTTTCGTCAATCTGTTACCTCTGCCCATTCTGCCCTACTCATTTGTTTTCTTCTTTCAAACCTTCATTTCTCCTTACCCCCTCTTCACCACTATCGACATTCTGTAACGACTGGTCTTCCTTATTTACATCTGATGGATTAGACATTTCTTCTTTTTTTACACTTGGTTGAAGTGGTTGTTGAGGTGAACCCTCATCCTTTTTTACGGTTGGACCTTTTTTTTTATCTTCCTTTTCTCTCTTTCTTGTGTTTGTATTCCAATTATTTTGCTGGCCCTTCTTTCTTTCTTCTTGGATTGTAACCTTAACCACCTTACTCCACTCCCCCTTTTCATCATTACAGCCAATAGTTCTAATTTTATACATAAGGTTTTTCTTTTGTTTTGGTGACCACTCATCGCTATATTCTTTTGAATTCCACGAATATATATCTTTTAGTTTTTTAAAATCCTCCTCTCCCACTTTTACCTGAATTTCATAATATTTAACGGAACTATCTAAATTATCATTCCATTTCAAAATCACAATTTTGCCATCTTTTTCCAGCTCAGCGTTGAATCCCGTAGGTGCTTCTAGTTTAGGTGGTATTGGTTCCTGTGGTATTGGTGACGAAAACTCTTTCGTATAAGATTTATCATTTTGTAACTTGAGTGTTAAAGTATATTTGTAGTCTTTTCCCGGTAAGACATCTGTATCTTTATACTGCCCATTAATTATCTCTTGATGACTAAGGGTTAGTGATTTATCATGCTCATTAGATGATGTTCTCTTTAAAATTCCGTCTTTGATTTCTTTTTCATCTACTCCTTTCAACTCCCATTTTACAACTAATCCATCTTTAGATAGTTCGGGGCGCAATATATCAAATATATCATTAGAGACTGGATTACTTAGATTATCCTTTTTTTCTTGAGGGAATTCAACAGGCCGTTCACTAGGGATTTCAACAGGTTGGAACATAAGGAAGATAAGGTAGATAAAGATGACAGCCATTACAATCATTCCACACCAAAGGATTATTTCCATCACATCCTGGAAAGTAATTTCCTCCAGAGATTCAATAAGCTCACCCCAAATTTTTTTAATTGGATTAGGTTTTTTAGGACGGTATTGAGGTTCAGTTTTCTCATTAGATTGCCGATTTTGTCCTTTTGTAGGAATATTATTAACTCTGCGAGTTGAATAGTTATCCATGCAAGGGGAATAGTCATCCAGATAAAATTCAGCTCTACATTCTGAGTCTAACCTATCATTTTCCCAGATAAAGTATCCTGCTGTCTTCTTTTTAGGTTGAATAACCAAAGCTACATGCCAGGGCTGCATAAAATTGGTTTTCGCTAACTCTCGGTCAGGAGGAGAGAGTGAGATATCGTGACTTGGATGACTATGATACCAACCCACTTGTTTAAGATGTGAATACTTCTCTTGTTGTAGGTTTTTTACCCTATTTTTTTCTTGAGGGGTAAAGACAAAGTGGTCGTATCTGGCATTGTCATACTTCATAGGAATGGCTTCCTCAATATGAACCATATATGTTTCTCTTCCCATTTTCTTTACTGGAGGAGGCACATACCCTAACAAAATTCCTCCTGTTTCATTAGGAATTTTTTCTTGAGATTGAAAAAAGATTTTTTTGTAGACCCTCTTCACACAAAAAATTTCTACTGGAGAATTGGATACCTGCCAGGGAATCGTCTCGCCACTTATCTCTGTCTCCTTACTATTTCGTATCCCTTTTATTCGTAGATTAGTAACATTTTGGTTCTCTTTCTCTTTACCCAATTCTTTTTCTTTCTCAGGGGGAGGTGACATAGCTGATTGAGAAGATACTTGACTCTGTCTGGGAATAGAAGGTTGTATAGATCCTATTTTATGTTCCCACTGTTCTAATCTTCTTTGTAACCAATTTTCTTCCTTTTCCTTCAAGTCCATACTTCACCTCTTATATTTCAAGACTTTGCTTTTTAGTAGATTTCTCTGATGAATCCTTGTGCAATACTATTTTGACCCTTTTCTCTCCTAGTTTTAAAGGAAGTGTCAGCCCTACTCTACTTAAAGGAAAGAAGTCAGGATGTTTCTCTTTATAAGCCAAATACCATTCTTTGGCTTTAAGATTCATCCTCGGGTGGTCATCATCGAGGTTTACAGACCAATATTGTATCAATTTACAACACTGGACACAGGCATAAATCAAGTTACTGTCCAGTGGATACCATTCGAAGAATAAGCATACATCCCTTTTCTTATCCATATTGGCATTAGGATGAAAAATATCGGTTACCGCGATTACAACTGGTCGAAGAATAGGATAATCTCGTGACAATGTTAATCTAAGAATATGTTCATCTTCCTTTATTATTGGTTCTTTCTTATCGTCTAATCCACTAATTCCCTTTATCTTCATCAAAATAATTTCAATCTCTCCTGGAGATAGCCCCTTCACTCTTAGATGTTCAGGATTAGCCGTTGCTAACCGTAATAATCCAGCCCGGTCTTCTTGAACCCGGTTCGTGTTCTCATAGGCAGCTACTTCTGATGGGTCATATACTGAAATAACACTTCCTGGTGGGACACCCATGTTTGACAAACTATTATCAAGAAAGAGCTCCTCTTGATTCCAGAAAACAGAGTACTGAACCTCTTGTCCCTTTTCATCATAGAGACGGATAGGATATTCTGTTCCTTGAGAGGTTCTGATAAGGTCTCTCAAGACATCTATCAAAGATGTCTCATCATCCACTTCTACACTATACTCCTGCTGACCTTTTGGTGTAGTTACTACAAAAATAAAATTATTAATCATTAGTGATACACCTCCTTCAGAAGATTAGACTTTAACTTGACTTTTGAACGGAATAAGCAGGAAAATCCTCTTCAATCTTCCCCATTTCTCTCATTAAGAAGATTATCAAGATACCATTTGTTGGCTCCAAATCCAGAAGAGTTTCCGTTTTCTTTATGCTGAGTTTTCTTTCTGCTATTCTCTTTATCAAAGCGGGATTAATTGGTAATACGCAGTAGTTATTGCCCACCTCTTTTATTTCAGGGATAAAAACTGGTAATAAATCTACTATTGATACATCTGCTGGCAGCCGTCCTGAATATAGTTTCAACTGAGCAAACAGAAATGAAACAGCAAATACTGTAACGATAGGTCGAAGAACTAATTCTTCACAAGGAAAGATATTCTGTTCGTAGAGTCGCTTTTCGTTGTCTATCCAAATTCTTTTCTCTGGATGAACTAACCGATAATCTGTTATTCGAGATGCCTCTCCCTTATTCCATACTTCATTTGTTAATCTTAGGAAGTCAGGATGGTTAAATATTTGACTTACGGGCTGAAGACAATCTACATCAATCTCCACTCCTCCTTTTTCTCCAAATGTAGTTATCTTCATTTTAATAGACATAGGGTATGCAGTAATACTCTCCCCTTCTTCTAAAACAAATGGAGTAGGGTCTTGTGCTTGAAGTAATTGTTTTCTACCCTTAACTAAAATGAAATTATTCCACTTAACATCTTGTTGTAGATATTGATACAGAGAATAGATAGGATACCTTCCATCCGTAGGGAAATATAATGAAAATTTTTCCCCCTGCCTATCTTTGCTAGTCCAATTAAGGATCTCAACTACATCAGGGCTTTTAATCAATAGAAGATTTTCATGATGTCCCCTTAATTGTTCAAGAGAGAGTTTTAGATTTTTAACAATACCCCAGGAATTACGGTTGGGAGAAAAAACAGCTACATTAGTTTGCGCTTCTCTCCACTTAATTTCAGCTAAAAGTTGTGTTTTTATGTCTTTCAAAGAGGTATTTGATGGAAACCCTCTTCTTTGTCTAAAAAGTGATGGTTGACCTTGCAACAACTCAATCCACTGGCACAGTTTATCTTCTTGTATTATCTTCCAATTACCTTCATAGGTGTATATATTAGGGAATAAATTCATTTCTTATACCTCCTCTTCTTTCCTTTAACTCTTCGTCTTTTTATAACTTCTGAGATTAATTTTGCACTCAGGATTGAGGCATCTCCAGCGATTAGGTACTCCCCAACAATCTATACATAAGATAGTATCACAGTTAGGGCACTTTCTTAAGTCCAAGCTCTGTCCATCGCTTCCACTATTTCTTCGACAGAGTGGACATATATAGTTAGGTATCAATAGAGTATTACCAAGTGCCTCTGGTATAGGTTCAAATTGAGTAGATGGAATAGCTGTTCTGACTACTTTATCTTTTTTACCATACGCTGGGAAAAATATAATCGTGAGCACCCCTATTATTACTCCTACCGCACTTGCTATTAAAATCAGAGAATGCTCATCAATGAATTTGTTTAATTCTACTTGAGAGATTTGTAGAATCAAATAAAAGAACAATAGAAAATTTCCTATTCCACAACCTATACCTTGCACTAGAACAGTTAGAAGTCTCCACCTTTGAACCGACCTCAGTAGAAGAGCAATAACACATCCTACTACAAATTGGAGAATACCAAATACTATCCATGGAACCTTCACCCAAAAGAGTATCCCTCCTAATATTGCACCAAATAAGCTTATCACTCCTGAAACACCAAAATTTCTAATCTTATCCATATTCTGTTTTAATCTTCTCATGAACAGATTTTTTCTCCTTTTCATTCAAAATTCATAACCTCCATTTCATCACCAGTCAATTCATAGAATTTACTTATACTTTTCTTTCCATCATCTATTACTGCCTCTAAGATATCCAGTTGACGCAGTCCTCCTTGTGTTAAGGTCAAATTAAGGAAATCAACATTTTCATCTAACTCACTCACAGACTTAGCTATTTCTTGAGGTGTCCCACAATGAGAGCAACTTTGATGCTCTATAAATACATACGGGGATTGATAAACCTTCTCAGTCTTTTTGCAATTAGGACAGGAGGCAGAGATTACCAAATCATACCAAAGACTAATTCTTGCCTTCTTACCCAAATCCTTTTTAACTTTTTCAAGTAACTCGCCAATAGTGGTAGAATTAGAGTTAAACTCTTTAACCTCAATTATATCTTTTTCTGGGATAGGGGAACGAATTTGATGAATAAGACACTTTGGGTTACGGCGACGAGTAAATACTTCCATTTTATGGTCTTGTGTATCTATGTGAATAATCTTATTCAATAATGGTGTTATTTCTTCATTATTCATTAAAATTTTAAGTCCTTCTTGTACCTGAAGAGCACCAATAAGAGAAGCCATCATAGGTGTAGAAGGGACAAATCCTCTTTTTTCAGATTCTCTCTCAATTTCAGCGCAGATAACCCCTCTGCCTGTTCCTTTTTCCAGAATCTCCTTTACCATCTCTGATGATAGAGAACAAGCATAACAAGCTCCTGCAGGAACATCAAAAACTGTTACTGCTCCCCGTAAGACATTAACATCATTTAACCCGGCATCAATCCATGGTTTTTTAACCCGGATACAGGCATCGTTTAAAATAATACGGGGCAGGCGGCTGTCAAAATCACAAAAAATAAGGTCCATTCTACGCAATACTCCTAAACCAAGTGAAGCAATATTCCCATGAAAAGTAGCTACTTTAACATCAGGATTAACTTCCTTTATTTGCTCAGCTACTACCTCTACTTTAGAACGGCCAATATCTCTTTGGCGAAACATTATAGACCTGGTTAAATTAGAGAGCTCTATAATTTCCTTATCAACAAGTAAAATCTTACCACAGCCAATAAGAGCTAAGTTTTTAGCCACTTCATTGCCAATGGCTCCTACTCCACCTATCAGAGCCGTACTATTCTTAACCACACCTTGTTTCCACCCGTGGATAGTTTCTAATCTAGAATATCTTTCTTTATCCTCATCCTCTTTATCTTTTTTACTGATAGAAATTTGCTTTTTGAGTGTTTTGGGTATTATATCCATTTGTGCCTCATTATGAAAATATTTTACCACAAATTTTGTCCTTTGTCAACAAAAAATTCGGCTTTTTAAATCCAAAAATTAGTATCGAAAATCTGCTCGATTAGGACAAAATCATAAAAATGGACATTGCCAATAGTGATTTTGGACACACTTATCCCACGGAAGGTAATTGAAAGGTCATAAAAGAAAGAACTAAAAAGCAGGTGAGAACTACGACGGGTATCATCTTCCATGCCAGGAACCATTATAAAACCATCTCTTAGCCCCTGGCATATTCTTCAGGGCTTCCTCAATATCTTCTTTTTTGGGTGGTATCTGAAAATAACGCTAATAGTGAAATTTATGCAGATTTGGTGTAAAAAAGAGGATAAGGAGATAAGGGCGATATGGAGATAAGATAATAGAAATAGATTGAAATTTATAGAAATAGGTAGAAATTGATTGTGGAAAACAACAAATTTCCATAAATTTCTATTAGTTTCTACTAATTTCAATTTTTTTAATAATATCTCCCTATCTCCTTAATCTCCACATCTCCTTTTCGGACACTATTTCAACCTTTATGCTAGATTAAGACACCACCAAATATTTCAATACTCATAAGATTCAAGCAGTAGAGAGAGGCAGGTCTAAAATAAAAACCTGCCTCTCCCAACAATAAAGGGGTGAGAAAAAGGACATATTTTTATTCCCAGAATCTACCTGTTAGTCTTAGGTAAAATCCGCTGGCTGAATAACTATCATCAAGTATCTCACCATCTTTGTATTCGATGAGGTTATATCCTAAGACAAATTTAAAGTGGCTGTTAAATCCAAAACCTAACTCTAAGATAGGATTTAGCTTATAGTCATTGGTCAAATGTTGATGTAGAATTCTATACCCGCCGGTTATATCCAACCTTTCGTTAATATTATAAGTTAATCTACCCATTATAAGGTCAATATGAGAAATAATATCCTCTACCTCTATCCTCCTCATCGCATACTTTCCCAAAAGGCTCCATTTATTAGTTGGAACATAGATAGATTCTAAGGAAGCAATAGCACTTTTATTACTAAACTCATATTTACTCAATAAATTGAATTTATTAGTCTGAGGAGGTCTGTAGGCTAATGCAAGTAACAGCTTTGATTCGCAAGAATCAGTTTCTGTCCCGCTATCCTCTTTTTTACTCTTCTCATAGGTATATTTCAAGTAGGTTGTTAATCCGTTAAGGAATTTCTGTTTTAAGTCTGCAATTAGTAATGCGGTGGAATCATTAACATTTCCCTCTCTGGAGTAAGAATATTTTAGAGAAGAGGTTAAGTCATTATTAATTTTTTGGTTAAGTTCAACTTCTCCTGAAATAGTCTCCTCTTTATCCAATTCTTTCCTAATTTCGTTTTTAGCTGACAATTTTGTTTTATCAGTTGGTGTAAAGTTCACCCCAAATGAATTAGTGGTGGAATCAGTTATCTTCCCTGCACCAATCTCTTTTTCTGCATTATTTGCCGCGGAAATGACTATCTTTGGATGTGGTGAATAATCTATTCCAATAGTAGTAGCTATGGATTTGGTCTTCGTCCCTTCGATGTAGTCAGCCTTCCAACCAAGTGCACAGGAGGTATTTAGCGATACCAATTCAAATAGCTTAGTTATTGCTCCTATGGTAAGGTGATGTTCTCTAAGAAGATGTTTGCCATGTGCCATTTTATTAGTTAAATCATATTGGATAGAAGGTGATACCATATCATATTCTGATGTTAATTTGAGGCTAATGTCATGAGTTATCGTATCTAAATCACGATTAATAAAATTATCAGAATCTGTAAGGCTGTATTTTAATCCAAAATCATGCCTACCTATTGAACCTCTATCTCCTAAAGTAAACATCTGTTTACGGCTCTTGTGAATTTGGTTACTCACCTTATTTTCTTCTTGAAAATTTGCAAAGAATGTAGAATTATCAAGCTCCTGTTTAAACCCCAGTCCAAATATATCAGTTTTTGTCTTATTTTTCTTGGGCTCATTAGTAGTTATCTTCTTTTGAACATATAAGGCTTTATCAGTCATTAGCTTGTAATCAACTCGTGAGCCGTATTCTCGGATATCCTTTTGAGTAGTAAGATTAGTGATGTCATAAAACTCTGGTCCATACTGGTTAAAATCGTCTCTTTCTTTATCAGCAGTAGCCTCAATTTTATTAGAGAAGTTAGCTCCAATTTGATGATAAAAGGTCTTAACCTTGCATCTATCGTTTGAGTGAGAAGATAAGGTTTCTATAAAAGAGGCAGAGTTGTTAACTTTTGGATTTAATAGTTCTAAGTCTCCATCGGTCTGGGCATATTCACCCTTAATAGTAAATTCTTTGCAGGGATTAAAAGAACTATCTAACCCATAAAGGTGGTAGTCAGTTGGAGACTGTTCCTCTTTGATATAAGTTGTACCTACTTCTAAGCTCTTATGTGGTTTTGTTACTCCACGAAACCCATAAATGGCATGTTTGTAATCTGCACCTATGGGAATATATTCATAAATCACTACAATATAATATCTGATTCCTCCACTTTCGATTAAAGGGACAGGCTCTTCAAATATCAACCTTCCTGTATCATAATCCAGGGAATAGTCCTTATCTTTTTCTTTCTCTATAGTGGCAAAAACTTGTAAGTTTTTCTCATCCCGGGTTTGGATTTTAATCTTTTCACTTCCATCCACAATTGGGCAATGTGTAAGATAGTAAGGGCCACAAATTCCCCTCCCAGGTATATCATCCCGAGCACTAACTTGTCTTGTAGAGGCACCAAATACAGTAATCCTGGAATTGGCGATATGTTTTTCTATCTTTGCTCCGGTAAGACTTCTATGATATGTTGATAATTTATTTTCTCCTAATGCGGTTGAATAATCGCCATAAAGAAGCTCTAAATCCTTAGATTGTAATTTTAGAAAGATAGGGTCAGAAGATGGAGTGTTATTAACGACTTTACTATCATCACCATAGATTGGATAGTAATCATCTGGATTAGCCGGAGAGGATAATTTATCCTTGCGAGTTTTCTTAGTATCAAGTGAAGTAGTAAGTTGATATTTATCTTTTAACTTAGTTTTTAAGTAAAAGGCTAAGCATCCTTTATATCTTGCACTATTTCCATACTTTTTACGAAATGCCTTTATATTTCCAGTGACCGTATCTTCTTCCATTTCAAGCTCTGCTAATCCAATAAAAACAGGCTTATCTGTGTAAGTAGCAGAGTATCTTTTATCCGCTGCCCTTAAGATACCAAAGTCTAACTTTGCCATTCCATGAGGAGAAAGATCAATAAATTGTGGCTTAGTAGTACTTAAAGAATACTCATCAGATAAGGTATTTATGTCAATCATTAGCAGGTGACGACCTGGTTTAACCGCTGGAATTGAGTATCTACCTTCATCATCAGTAATTACACTCATCCCATTTTCCATAAGGATGCTTACATTACCAATTCCCGCCTCTCTATCTTGCTGTATCCCATCACCATTAGTATCCTCATATACCTTGCCAATTATAATCCCATGCTCTCTAAATACTCCATCTTTAATCCTGACTATTGCAAATACATTAGTTACTACTTTCTCCCCTTTTTCAGCAGTGCCCGATACCTCTGCTAAGTTCTTTTGGTCACCAGATTCAGCATCAATCCCAACTAACACCTTGTAAGTTAGTATCTTTTCTTCATTAATTGGGAAATCGCCAATCTCCCAGGTAAAAGGATTTTTACCTATCGGGTCTTTAAAGCAGTCAGAATTTAACCTACTTGTCCCTTTGATATACTTAAAATTATATGGGAATTTATCTACTATTTTAACCTGATTTATCTTCCCATAGCCAATATTCTTAACCTTGATGGTATAAGTTATTATATCACCAATCTGAGCGGTTTTATCACTTGCCGTTTTAATAACCAATAAAGAGGTATTGTGGTCAAGATAGATATCCTTTGTAAGTGTCTGTCCTGAAATCAAATGGAAGGTAGTAGAGGTCTTTGGATAATAATAGTCTGCCCTAACTGTAAGATAGTAATATCCTGCGGCTAAATTACTAACCTGGGTGAGAGCGTTGCAAATGTCTTTTAGTTATGGTGCGGGTTTGGGGTGAGTTTTGAGTGATAAAAGATGCCAAAGCGATAAAAAAGAGATAATTTGCTTAGTTGACATCAAAAAGAGGAGGTGTTATATAGTTGTAAGTTCAAAAAAGAGAAAGCTTTTGTGTTTTCTGGTAATGTATCTATTTTTGCAACAACCAGGTAGCGGAAAGGCTCCACTGGAAGTAATTATGCCCCAGGTTAAAGATATGCCCTTTTATCGACTGGTTAATGACCCTCTGGGTTGTCTTTTGGGACTCCAAAATGTCAAGAGAAACAAAAAGATGGCAAGAAATGAGGTAAAGCAATGCCTGGGACCATAGATATAGCCTTAAGTCCTACGCAACGCTCTCTTTGGATTTTTTTCAAAAGAGCCGAATTTTTTGTTGACAAAGGATAAAATTTGTGGTAAAATATCTTCACAATGGGCACAAATGGATATAATACCCAAAACACTCAAAAAGCAATTTCCTATCAGTAAATGAGTAGTAAATTATTGTTCTGGAGATAATTAATGAATCAAGAAACGATTTTTATACAGTTTTTACATGATAAAGCACGTAATAGCATTATTTTAAATAATGGATTTTCGAATGTTTATAATGAATGTAAAAATGCGGGAGATTTTTTTTGGAGTAAACATTACTCTGAAATTTCAGCAATGGAAAAGAATTGTTTACCGATTAAGAATGGTAAAGCATATATTAGCGCCTTTTATTATGATCATTTAATGCAGTCCTATATATGGGCCAGACAATATCCTGATATTCGGTTTATAGCAGGAGGACCGGCAGTTCGGTATGCTAATTTTACCAGTCAAAATTTACCTTACAATTTAACCTTATCAAAAGGATTAGCAGAAAAAGTGATTTTTTTAAAGGACAAACCGAACAAAACTTGGGATATAGATATACCGGTAAATTTAATCAAAGGGAAGAATATCATTCGTTTTGCATATAATATTGATCGTCGTTGCTATTGGGGAAAATGTATTTTTTGCGATGGATATAACAAAGATTGGGAATCGCCTTTAAATAATAATATCGATAATCTCAAAATTCCTAAATTAAACGGAAATATTAATAAAATCGTCCGTCTTAACATACCATCAATTACACCAAAATTTTTAAAAAATGAAGTTCCAAAATTACCCCGGCGTAATGATGTGATCTTTGATTTTTTTATCCGTGCAGGAAAGGAGATTTTACCGGTGATTACTCAAGTGCTTGAAGATTGCGCTAATGGCATCGGTCCTGCACCGGAGCAATTTCGCTTTGTGATCGGTGTAGAATTCCCTTCCGATAGAATGCTGCAATACATGGGGAAAGGAACTTCCAGGGCACTCTTATTGAAATTACTTTCTTTAGCAGAGCGATATAAGATTTCAGTTGGTATTCCATTCATTTTTGGTTGGAATAATCTAACTCTCAAAGATGTCCAAGAAGCAGTTGACTTTATAAAAAAAGTTGAACAAATGGAAGCTCTGGAAACCTTTAGTACAGGTTTTACTTTAGAAATTCATCCTAATTCACCGGTTTTTAAACAATTTAAAACAAGCGAACTGATTCCGATCAGGCGTAAGATATTTAATAATGGGGAATGTAGAATCAAGCTCAACAAAGAGCAACAAGAACTGAATGAGGCGGTCAGAAGTTTTTATTTACATAGTAAAATCAATTCGTATTTATATGATAGCGAAATTGGTAATATCAATTATGAATAATTTTATATATTTGATTTTTTTATATAAGGAGAATCCATGCATACCGGCAGAATAATAAAACTCGGTGATGATATAGACACCGATATTATTATTTCAGGGAAGTATATGGTTTTTAAAACCGTCGACGAAATGGCCAAATATGCATTTTCGATATTCCGACCAGAAATTCCTTCTATAATTAAACCTGGTGATATTTTTATATGTGGTAAAATTTCGGGTGTGGGTCATCACGTGAACAAGATTCTGAGATTTTTCATTCATTAGGAGTATATTGTATTATTGCTAAATCCTTTTCCCGTTTATTTTATCGGAATTCGATAAATAATGGATTATTAGTGATTGAAAATTTAGAGTTATATGCTGAAGTTAATGTGGGTGAAAAATTAATAATTGATTTGCCAAACTGTAAAATAATTACGGAAACGCTAAAAGAATTTCAATTTGTAAAAATCCCTGAAAAAATATTGCAAATGATACAAAATGGTGGTCTGGTGAATTTTTATAAGAGATACAATCAGGCAGGCATTCATTAGATTCTTCTTACTAAAAAATTTCGACCTGTGAAAGAGGAATATTTTGATCGTGGTTAGTATAAGAAGGGGGATAAGGGGATAAAGGGGATATGGAGATATCAAAAGAATATCAAGAAAATTTACTTAATGAGATAATAATTCAATGTATTATTAAGGTACACCAGACACTGGGTCCAGGTTTTCTGGAAAGTATTTACCGCAGGGCAATGGTAATTGAACTTATAAAACAGGGATTGAGAGTTGAGACAGAGAAAGAAATACTAATCTACTACGAAGGAGAAGAAATTGGGAAACACAATTTAAAACTTATAGGAATTGATATTTCGGATGAAGCTATTCATATTGCCCGAACTTCCTATCCGCATATTGAATTTTTAGCAGGAAATATTCTGGAGTTACCGTTTGGACAAAATTACTTTGATATTGTTTTTGGCAATTTTATTTTGCATTTATTTTCATATGAATTAAGACATAAAATGCTTGAAGAATGCCATCGTGTTTTAAAACAGGATGGTATTGCAATATTAAGTGTAGCTTCGGTACATGATCCGGATTACGGTATTGGCAGAGAGGTTGAAAAAAAATTACTTCGTTAATTCACGAGGAGTTACCAAGTTTTATTATTCAAAAGCAGCAGTATATGATGAATTTAAACTGTTTAAATTGATTGATATTATGGATATTGAAGAGCATCATGAACATGATTTCCCTCATTCGCATAAAAGCTTTTTAATAATTGCTCAAAGAGAAGGTGTTAAAATATGACAATAACGATGAAATTCTCACAAAATTAAAGCCCCTGAACGAGTAGACAAAAAAACCACTATCATGTATTGTTTTTGATGAAGAAAAACGATTTAATCTCTCCAATAAAGAAGAAAAAAGAATCTTTTAGGTGAAGAGAAATTAAATGCGTTGGCTGAGAACTTGGGAATAACCCAGTCGGCCGTGTTTCAACACTTAAGGGTTTTGGAAGCATCTGGGTTTGTAAAAGATGAGCGAAAGGGTTACTGGATTTATTACACCTTAAATCGTAAAGTATTAGAAAAGTGCCGACAGAGATTGAATAGAATATGTACCTGTGGTTGTTTAAACCCATTCTATTTTATCCGTGTCAATCTGTGTTAATCAGTGGCTGAACAGTTACTTTGATGTCCTATGTATTCCCATGATGGCATCAATAATCTTTTCTGTGATGTGATTTATTTCCATGTCTTCTCTGTTCCTCTGCGTCTCTGCGGTGAATTACTATCTGAACAGTTACAAAAAAATCCTTGACTTTTACGAATAGTTATGCTAATCTTATTTAAACATTACATAAGGGAAAAAATAAGTATGGGACTGACAATTGTAGAAAAAATTATTGCTAAAGCAGTTCATAAAGAAAGAGTAACTCCTGGAGAGATTGTTTCTGTGATTCCTGATCTTATTATGAGTAATGATGCTACAGCTCATATTACCATTGATATCTTTAAGAAAAGAATGAATGGAGAAAAAGTAAAAGAGTCTTCAAAGGTTATTTTTGTAATTGACCATAATGTTCCTTCTAATTCTATTGATACTGCTATGGTTCATAAAAAGATGAGAGACTTTGCCAAAGAACAAGATATACTTATATACGATGGAGAAGGAATTTGTCATCAGCTACTTATTGAAAATCATATATTACCTAATCAATTTATTGTAGCTGCTGATTCCCACACTTGTAGTTATGGGGCATTAGGCGCCTTTGGAACAGGAATTGGTTCTACTGATAACGCAGCAGTATGGAAGAGTGGGGATATTTGGATTAAGGTTCCCTCAACAATCAAGTTTGAGATTAACGGTCCATTACCAAACGGCGTTTATGCAAAAGATGTTATATTAAAAATAATATCAGATATAGGTGTAGATGGAGCTACCTATAAATGTATGGAATTTGGTGGCTCTACGATAGAAAACTTATCTGTAGATTCAAGAATTACCTTATGTAATATGGCGGTAGAAGCAGGGGCTAAGACTGGTATTATAGCTGGCGATCAAAGGGTGCTGTCTTATCTCAATGATAGAGGGATAGGTAAATTAGAGATGTTCAAAAGTGACCATGATGCAGAATATGACAAAGTTTATCAATATAATGGTGGAGATTTTGAACCGGTAGTAGCATGTCCGCATAATGTAGGAAATGTCCGCCCCTTACGAGAAATTGAGGGGTTAAAGATAGATGAAGCTTTTATTGGTTCCTGTACCAATGGGCGGTTGGAGGATCTTATAATAGCTGGAAGAATATTAGAAGGGACTAAAATCAATTCAGGGGTAAGACTAATAGTTTCGTCTGCTTCTAATAAAGTTTTTAAGCAAGCACTTAACGAAGGGTTAATAGAGACATTTATGAAGAGTGGAGCAATAGTGATGAATCCAAATTGCTCTGCTTGTTGGGGAGCCTGTCAGGGAGTATTAGCAGATGGACAGAGGCTGATTACAAGTGGCAATCGTAACTTTAAAGGAAGGGTTGGTAGTCCCAACTCTGAAATTTACTTGGCATCTCCAGCTACTGTAGCCATATCAGCAATAAATGGCAAAATCAGCCAATATGTTTAAGGAGGTAGAGTAGACATGGAAAAAATTGAAGGAAGATGTTGGGTTTTCGGAGATAATATAGATACAGATGTTATCTTTCCCACGCAATATCTCTCATTGCCAGATATTCAGAAGGCGTGTAAATATGCCTTTGAACCTATTAGACCCGAATTTTCAAAGGAAGTGAGAGAAGGAAATATTATTGTGGCCGGGAAAAATTTTGGATGTGGCTCTTCCAGAGAACAAGCTCCTGCTGTTTTGAAAGAATCAGGGATTAAAGTAATAATAGCAAGGTCTTTTGCCAGAATATTCTATCGTAATGCCATCAATTTAGGTATACCTGTGATAGAATGTGATACTATTCAGGATGTAATTAAAGAAGGGGATACATTAGAGGTTAACATTACTGATGGAGAAATAGTTCATAAAAAGACAGGTATTCTATTTAAGGCTACAAAGATTCCATCTTTTATGATAGAGATATTTAACTGTGGGGGATTGGTAGAATATATGAAACAGAGAAATAAATAAACCCGGAGATGAAGATGAATATAATTCAGAAAATATTGGCTAAAAAAACCCAGTTAGATAAAATTGAACCAGGGCAATTGATAAATATGTCTATAGATATGGCGATGGTTCATGATTACTTTGCCCATTTTTGTATAGATAAATTTTATGAAATGGGGTTTTCATCAGTCGGGAATCCTAATAAAGTTGTCTTTGTAATGGATCATGAAGTTCCTTCAGCCTCAATTGAAGAATCTGAAAATAATCGAAGGATGTATGAATTTGCAACAAAACAAGGGATAAAGAGAATACATTTCTCGGATGGTGTATCTCATCAAATTATCCATGAGTTAGGTTATATCTCACCGGGAGATATAGTAGTAGGTACTGATTCCCATACAACCACATATGGTGCCTTAGGCATATTTTCGACAGGTATTGGATATACAGAAATGGCCGCAGTCTTTGGTACTGGACAACTTTGGTTTCGGGTTCCTTCCAGCCTCAAATTCATAATTAATGGCACATTATCTAAAGGGGTTTATGCAAAAGATGTTATCTTAAAGATAATAGGAGATATAGGAGTAGATGGGGCTACCTACAAAACTATGGAATTTTCAGGTTCTACAATAAGAGATTTCTCGGTAAGTTCAAGACTTACATTATGCAACATGGTTGTAGAAGCAGGGGCTAAAAATGGCATTATTGAAGTAGATGAAAAGACTATCGAGTATCTAAAGGATAAAAGAGAGAAAAGAATTGAAATAGTGAAAAGTGATTCTGATGTAGATTATGAAAGAATTTATCAATATAATGCTGAGGAGTTTGAACCGGTAGTAGCCTGTCCGCATAGTGTAGATAATGTAAAATCTGTAAAAAAAGTTGAAGGATTAAAAATAGATGCAGCATTTATTGGTTCCTGCACAAATGGTCGCCTGGAAGATTTAAGGATAGCTGCAAATATATTAAAAGGGAATAAAGTTTCGAAATACACAAGATTAATAGTAACTCCTGCTTCTCGAAGTATTTATCTTGAATCTATAAGAGAAGGTATTATTGATGTGCTATTAGATGCAGGAGCGATAATTACTCATCCATCCTGTAGTTTATGTGCTGGTGCAAAATGTGGTGGTATCCTTGGAGATAGAGAACGGGTAATAAGTACCAGTAATAGGAATTTTATAGCCCGCATGGGAAGTAAAGATTCTGAAGTTTACCTTACTTCTCCAGCCACGGTTGCAATGTCAGCTATAAGTGGAAGAATTACATCACCAAGTACATAGTAATTTTTTATCATATCTTTCCTACTCTAAAAAAATCCCTTGACTATTATTTATTGTGATTTTATGCTTTGTCGATATATTCGAAAAACTCTTTGATTAGATTGAGAATATACTTTAATTCTTTGATATTCTTTTCTTTAAGCAAATAAATAATTTCATGAATCATTAACTCTTTTTCTGGTAATTCGTTTCTCTCCTTAGTTACTTCCAAAAGATACGCAGGAGTAACCCCTAATGCCTGGCTAACCCTTTGCAAACTATCCAGAGATAGATTTCTTTCTCCCCTTTCTACTGAGCCAATACTTCTCCAATCCAACTCTGCTTTTTCATCCAAGTCCTCTTGAGTAAGTCCTAATTGTGTTCTTAATTGTCTAACTCTGTTCCCCAGAACACGTTTTTAATTTTAACATGTTATACCCCTTGATGAAAGTAAAAAACCTTTCCTCATTTTTACTTTGCTAATAATATACAACAAATTATTAAGGATAAATTACAGGAAATATATACAAAAAAATACTTGACAAAATACTGCTTTAACTGTATACTTGTAAAAAGTTGATTTTGAGAGGAGAAAAAAGTGGATATGCAAGGAAGAGACTACTGGAATAAAAGATTTGAGGATGAAGAAAAGATTTGGGGAGAAACACCTTCAATTTCAGCGACTTATGCTGCAAAAATATTTAAAGAGAATGAAGCAAGGACAATTCTTGTACCCGGCTGTGGTTATGGAAGAAATAGCCTCTTTTTGGCAAAAGAAGGATTTACCGTTACGGCGTTTGATTTCTCTTCAGTAGCATTAAAAACTGCAAGAGAAATTGCTACAAATATGCACATAGATAATGTTGAATATTATGAAGGGAATGCTTTAGATGAAAAGGGATATAAAGGAGTTTATGAAGGTATCTATGTTTCTAATTTACTACATCTCTTTTTAAAAGATGATAGGGAAATACTGCTGAGAAATCTTGAAAAAGTCCTTTGCAGGAGAGGGATTATATCTCTAAATGTATTCTCACCTGAGGATAGCTCTTATGGAGAAGGAGAACTTGTAGAGGAAAATACTTATTACTCGAATGATGGACATTTCACCCACTATTTTACCCAAGACTCACTTATGAAAGATTTTCTCAATTTCGAACTATTATCATGTGAAAAAATCAGAGAATTTGAAAATCACGGAGAAAAAAAAGAACATTCCCATAATTTTTTATTTGCTGCATTTAGAAAATTAAACTAACATATAAAAAGAGGAGGTAGTTTAAAATGTTAAGTAAAGAGAAAGGTTTTGTTCTTCAGGGATTGGACCATTTTTCAAAACAAGAAATTAAAGAGTTTTGGGAAGGATGGGAGCCTAAAAATGATAAGCCAAAAATTTTAGGTGTTGGATTAAGTTGTACCTTCAGATGTAATCTTAAGTGTGTATACTGCTATGCAGGAGATAAGGAACCACTTCCAGACGAATTGACATTAGAGGAACAAAAATCTATTATAACACAAGCTAAAAAATTAGGGGCAGAGACAGTAATAATTTGTGGAGATGCAGAGCCCTTAATGGATAAAAATCTTCTTGGAATAGTAGAACATGGGTATAGGAATGAAATAACTTGTGTGGTTGTCTCCAATGGAATTTCACTTGGTGATGATAAATTGGCTATGAATATTCATGGGATGAAGAGTAAAGAAGTAGCTTCTACTCTTTATAACCTTGGTTCTTCCTTGGTAATAAAAATGGAGTCCATTACTTCAGAATTGTACAATCAGATTGTAGGAGTGAAAGATGCATACCGTAAATTTATGCAGGCAGTAAATAATATAATGGAAGTAGGGTTTGGAAACGGTATAGAAAGAGAGAGTGATATTTTAACCAGAGTGTGTTTTAGTTCGGTAGTAATGGTAAACAATATAGATGAATTGCCTGCCATGAAAGAATTTGCTAATCAAAGAAATGCTCAATATATATGCAAGTTACCGTCGTTGGTTGGACGAGCATTAGAGAACTTGGAAATGATGTTTCCAGTAAGCCGCTATGAAGAAATCAGGAGACACCTAAGCAAATTTACTGCAAAAAGAGAAACCTTGATGGTAGATACCCCTCGGTGTATGGCTTGGCATTATGGACCGGTTATAGATATAAGAGGAGAAATAAGAGAGTGTTATACTTCTCCTTGCAATCATCAAAATAGAATAGGAAATATTAGGGAAAAATCTCTTGAGGAGTTATTAAAGAGGCGAAATACAATTTATGACATAACAATTAATGACTTTTGTCCTGTCAAAACGCGAATAAATAGGGAACTTGAAGCTAAAGGATTACATAGGATTTGGGATGTTGAATCTAAGGATCGTCTTTAATGAAGGTGATTATTTACCTCTAAAGGGAGTAAATTAAAAAGATGAAAAAGGTTGGATTGTTATTATCAGGTTGTGGTGTTTTGGATGGCACAGAAATACATGAAACTGTTATAACTATATTAGCCTTACAAAGTAGAGAGTGTGTGGAGGTGAAATTTTTGGCTCCTAATATAGAACAATCTGTAGTTATGAACCATAGAAATAACAATCCATTACTCCAAGAACGAAGAAATGTTCTTATCGAATCAGCGAGAATTGCAAGAGGAGATATAAAAGATATGAAGGAACTAAACATTAAAGAAATTGATGGATTAATCATTCCGGGAGGAGCAGGAGTTATATTAAATCTTTGCACATTTGCTAATGATGGAATTAAGTGTAGAGTTAATCCAGATGTAGAAGGTTTAATTGTTCAATGTCTTGAGGCAAAAAAGCCAATAGGAGTACTTTGTATCGCCCCAGTTTTAATAGCAAAGATCCTTTCTCAAAATAATAAAAGGGCGAATTTAACAATTGGAAAAGACCCCAAAATAGCAGAGGCGATTAAAAAATTAGGTTCAACCCATATTCTTTGCGAGACAACTGATATTGTGTTTGATAAAGAAAATAATATTCTTTCTACACCCGCGTATATGTTAGGAAAGGATATTCATGAGGTTTCCAAAGGAATTACAAAGCTCATCAATAAACTTTTAGAATTATTATAGAGGATGAAAAAATGGATACAATTATAGTTGAAAGATCATTTCACTCTTTAGAAAAGATTATAGATGTTTTAGAAAGGGGAGGGGTAGTTATTCTTCCTTCTGAAAATGTCTATGGTTTTGCTGTTAAGGCCTTGTCCAAAGAGGCAGTAGATAGAGTATATGAACTTAAAGGGAGAGAGAAAAATAAACCTTTAGTATATTTTACATCTAAAAGAAAAGCAGAAGAATATGGTATCATAGACGATAATGCAAAGAAAATAATAGACTTGTGGCCTGAAGGAGTAGGGATTATCGTTCCTAAAAAGGATAATGTACCTTCCTATGTAACTGCTGGTAAAGACTCAATTATGCTGGTTTGCGTAGATGAGTTTTTAGAATCATTAGCCGATAAAGCGAGTTTTCCAATTGCTGGAACTTCTGCAAACAAATCTGGTGAAAAAGAGAATATCAAATTTGATTCAGTGGACAAGATGTTTAATGGAAGGGTTTCGATGATAGTAAAAGGTGGTAAATGTAAAAGAGGACAGAGTGGTACTATCATTAATTTATCTGTAAAACCACCTACAGTACTTAGAGAAGGTCCATTTTCTACAGAGCGAATTAGAGAATTAATACCAAATATACTTGTAAGCCTTTTATAAACAGTAATCTTAATGAAAAATAAGGGTGGTAACATGTTACTTAATAATAGAAAAAATGCAAGGTTGTTTTGTTTTTTTATTTGTTTGATTATCTTTACATTTATATATCCGTTATTAAGCATAGGGGAAAATCTACCACCTAAGAATATTCATAATGTTAGGCTACAATTTCGAAAAGATATTAATGGCAATAGAATTAATAATGAAAATAATTTTCAGGTAACTTATTTTTCAAATCTATCCCATAATTTTTTTCTCTTTGCAAATACAGAGGTTATCTATGAAGGAACAGAATATTATTCGTCCAATTCTGAGTTAAATATAAGCAGACCATTTTCCCCTTATTCTGAGTGGGGAAAAAGCCTTAGCTGGATAACTCGCCTCCAAATGGAAACTCATAAACGCCTCTTACTAAGTTTTGGAACTCAATGGTATATTACAGATATACCATTTTTTATCAATGCCGCTAAAAAATATAAAGTAAAAGTATTTTTGCAAGTTTTCCCAATTAAATCTCATAATGAAGAAGGTACGGTTGATGTTTATCTTTATTATCAATTACCTTTGAGAGATCAGTTTGCCTACATACGGGGATATGGTCGCTATTTTTCTAAAAATAAAGAGGGTGACGATTATAAATTACTCGTCCATGATATTATCTTTCCTATTAACAATACTTGGGATGTTTATGGGAGATATTCTTATTATAATAGATTGAGAAATAATGGAGTAGGGTTGGGAATCCGATATTTATTGAGGTTTTAAGAAAATATCTTGCTAATATTAGAGGAGTGTTAGGAGTATGATAAATCCGTTCTGGCTTTTATTATTTTTAACAGTAGTAATTAATATGGGTGTTGGTCTTATTATCCCTGTTATGCCAATATTTTTAAAAGAATTCGGGTTCTCAACAGGACATTTGTCTGTTGCCTTTTTTGCCTTGGTTTTTGCACGTTTTATAGCACAAAATGTTGGAGGACGATTAATATTGAAATTTGGATATTATAAGGTGTTAGGTATTTCTTTCTGCCTTTATGTAATAACGATGGGGTTATATCCTTTTGTTTTTACAAAGGACATCTTTATCTGTTTTCGGTTTTTAGAAGGAATATTTGAAGGATTTGCTGTAGTCTGCTTAACAGACTTATCAATTGAGCTCTCGAATAATAAAGACCGTGCTAAAAAGATGGGATATTTTAGTGCTGCCTTTGGGCTTGGATTCATTTTGGGTCCCAGTATAGGAGGTCTAATGTTTCAGGGTTACGGAAAGTACGGTATGTTTTGGTCAGCAGGCTTATTAGGTGCTATTGGCTTAATCGGTCTACTTATCGCCCATAAGGCTTTAAATTTAAAACATGAAGAAAAAACGACTTCAAGAAATTTCTTTGTGAATTTCAATAAAGAATCACTTTCATTGTTGCCATTTTATGGACCATATATCCTTAGAAGGGTATTATTCTTTTCGTTGCAATTACTTTTACCTTTATATCTTCATGAATATTTCCATGTATCTCCTGGAAAGGTAGGTATCTATTTTTCTATCTCTGCTATTTTAACTACCGCATTAATGCCTTTTACAGGTCGTGTAGCGGATATCTTTTCTTGCAAAAAAATTATCATTATGTGTTTATTAATCATGGGAGGTTCAATAGCCTCTTTTGGATTTATGCCTAAACAGTCCTTCTTTCTCACAGTATTTATTTTAGAAACCCTTGCATTTGCTTTTATGTTGCCTACGGGTATGAAAATCTTTGGAGATGTAATTTCTTCTAATTCTAACAGAGGGCAAATATTGGGATTCTTTGGAAGTCTGACGGATATTTGTACTATTATAATACCGTTTATAATACTTCCTCTTTATGACATAATGGCTAAATTACCCTGGATATTCTTAGGAGGACTATGTGTTTTGGCAAGTATCCCGTTTTGGAAAGTCCCAGTTTTAAATTATGCTAATAATAATTAAGTTGATGGAGAAAAAGAAGATGGAAAGAACAATAAAAAATGTGAATTTCCTTCTGGGTTGCTTTATTTTGATCACCATTTTTTTAGGTTGTTCAAATATGTCTGAAAGAAAACCCCTTGGTTCAAAATCAAATCCCATAAAATTTTATTTTACTCCATCTGGAGATGCTGAGAATATTTCACAAAATTCTATAGAGTTTGTTAAATTCTTAGAGGAGGAAACAGGATATTTTTTTAAAACCGCAGTCCCTATAAGTTATATTGCTGTAGTAGAAGCTTTCGGTACAAAAAAATGTGATATTGCCATTATTAATAGTTTTGGTTATTTGTTAGCACATCAACGATATGGGGTGGAAGCTTTATTAAGAATTATAAGATATGGAGAAAGTGTTTACCGTGGCCAAATTATTGCTCATGTAAATAGTGGAATTAATAAAATCAAAGATATTCATGGTAAAAAGTTTGCTTTCGTGGACCCATCTTCAACTTCTGGATACCTCTTGCCCTTAAAAATATTTAAGGAAAATCATATTCAACCTAAGGAGACAGTATTCGCAATGAAACATGATAATGTTGTAACCATGATTTACCAGCGGCAAGTAGATGCCGGCGCTACTTTTTATAGCCCACCAACTAAAAATGGGAAGATTCGAGATGCCAGGGCACGAGTTATGACTCAATTCCCAGATGTGGCTGAAAAGATAAAAATTATTAAGATTACAGACCCTATCTCAAATGATCCTATAGCCTTCCGAAGGGATTTACCAGAGAATATGAAACACAAGATTATCAAAGCAATATTAAAATTCATGGAAACAGAAACAGGTAAAAAAACTCTTTATAACATTTACTCAGTCGATGGTTTTATTCCAACCACAGATAAAGATTATGAAAGTCTTCGTAATTTATTAGACACTATTGGAAAGGGTGCGGAGGAATTTATTGAAAAATGATAATATTTTAAAAGTAATAGATTTGCATAAAACTTATTCAAATGGAATACACGCACTTAAAGGAATAAGTTTTGAGGTAAAAAAAGGTGAATTCTTAGCTATTATAGGATTGAGTGGTTCAGGAAAATCTACACTTCTTAGATGTTTAAATCGAATTCATGAACCGACAGAAGGCAAAATTATCTTTGATGACAAAGAGATTACTCAATTTAAAGGACAAGCACTTCGTAAGGTGCGGAGAGAGATGGGGATGATTTTTCAAGACTTCAATCTTATTGAAAGATATTCTGTCATGACTAATGTTTTAATGGGCTATCTTGGATTTACCCAATCTTTCAAGAGTATTTTAGGAATGTGGACACCAGAAGTAAAAAAAAGAGTAATTGAAAAATTAAAAATATTTGGTCTTGATGATAAAATTAACGATAGAGTAGATTCTCTCAGTGGAGGACAACAGCAACGAGTAGCGATAGCAAGAGCACTTATGCAAGAACCAAAGTTACTCTTAGCTGATGAACCAGTTGCCAGTTTAGACCCTGCTACATCTATCAATATTTTAGAATATATAGGAAAAATTAATAGGGAATACGGTATAACTGTTATTTGTAATATCCATTCTTTGGATCTCGTAAAATCTTATGCTTCCCGAATGATTGCTCTTAGAAAAGGTAGAATTATCTTTGAAGGGCAATCACCATTAGAAGTTGATAAGAAATGGTTTGAGGCAATTTATGGAGATAGTGGTTAAAATTTAGATGGTCAACGACAACACAGGAACAAAAAAATTAAAAAAAGAATATCTTAAAGCATTCCTTCTGGACTTTTTTTTGGTAACATATGGTATAATAATCAGTTATAGAATAATTTATATTAAACTAATAAAAGGGGTTCGGTTTCCCTCATTTCCAGAGGAGAATATAGTCTATTGTTGTGCTATTGGTATCTTATTAGCAGTGATGTGGTCTTTGACAAAGAATTCGTTAGGCAATAAGATTTGTGGTCTTATAAAAAATGGACAACAAGGAATATTTAGAAATTCTTGGAAATTTTTTGCCGGGTTTCTTATCATTTTAACATTTATTGCAGGGTGGGAGATTACTCAAATTTCGGTTTCTGATTTATTTAATTTTGATGGACTTCAAGGAGCTAAAAGGATCTTCCATGCACTTTTTCAACCTAATACATCCATCTTTGATCAAGTATTATTTGCAATAATTGAGACAATTTATATAGCCTTAATGTCAACATGTTTTGCCATCCCCATTGCTTTCATCTTAAGTTTTTTGGGTGCAAGGAACTTGATGAAGCAAAATAAGGTTACTTTCACTATCTATTGTCTAGTGCGAATTGTACTCAATTTTTGTCGTTCGATTGAACCTCTTATTTGGGCAATTATATTCTCAGTCTGGGTGGGAATTGGACCTTTTGCTGGTATGCTTGCCCTTATGCTTCATTCTATTACTGCACTTGGAAAACTTTATTCTGAACAAATAGAAAGTGTTAGTGAAAGACTTATTGAAGCTATCACAGCCACAGGCGCTTCGTTTATACAAGTTATATGGTTTGCAGTTGTCCCTCAAATTATTTTACCATTTTTATCATTTACTATCTACCGATGGGATATCAATGTAAGAATGGCAACTATCATTGGATTTGTGGGAGGAGGAGGTATTGGGACCTTACTTATTCAGTATCAGGGACTGGCTAAATGGAATGAAGTGGGATTAATCATCATTATGATTGCAATTGTTGTATGGATATTGGATTATATTAGTGCAAAAATTCGTGAGGCTATATATTAAAATATTTCAGAAAGATAATCAAGGGTAATTTTTTATCTTGACTTTCAAGTAACATTAGTGTATCTTAATAGAAGCATGAATGTTAAAAGGAGAAAGGATATGTCAAACACAACTAAGGAGGCAGTTAAATCCCAATTCTCTAAACAAGCAGAGTTTTACTCAAGAAGTACCTCTCATTCTGAAGGGGAATCTTTAGAATTAATGGTAACGTGGGCTGAGCCAAAAACTACAGATATTGTTCTTGACATAGCTACAGGGACAGGTTTTACTGCTTTTGCCTTTAGTCCTCATGTCACAAAAGTAGTAGCTACTGATATGACTCAAGCGATGCTTGAGCAAGCAGAGAAACTCTCAAAAGAAAGGAATCTTTCAAATATTGAATTTAAACTTGCAGAAGCAGAATCTCTTCCTTTTGGTGATAACGAATTTGATATTGTCACCTGTCGAATTGCACCTCATCACTTCTCTTCGATTGAAAAATTCTTATCTGAAGCCAAAAGAGTAGTAAAATCTACTGGTCGAATATTAATCGCAGATACTACCTGTCCTGAAAACCTTCAAGTAGCAAAATGGCAAAATGAGGTTGAGAAACTTAGAGACCCCTCTCATGTTTATAATTACTCACTTTCAAGTTGGAATGAAATGATTGGAAAAAGTGAATTAAAGTTGGAAAAATCTACTATAATTTTGTCTCCAATAATGTCTTTCTCAGATTGGGTAGAAAGATCAGGAAGTAATAAAAATGTCATTTTGGAACTTCGCAAGAAATTTTTAGAAGCCCCTTCTAATGTGAAGGAAATCTTTGGAATTAAAGAGGAAAATGGAGAAATCTTTTTCTACTGGAAAATAATAGTATTAAAAGCAATTAAGTAATTAAAGGTGAATGCGCTCTTGCCTGATAGGAATTTGATAATATGTAAAGAAGGTGTCCCGTCTATAGGACAATAAGATTCTTACCTGCATCGATATTGAAACAAGACAGATGGATCTGATTAATGCTATCCAAAGTGTTTCCGGGACGAAAACACTCGTAGTAGAAGAATCACCTTTAGCCCATTGGATAAGGAGAATCTTAAAACCTTATGTGAACAAACTTATTGTCGCAGAACCAAACTGATGAAGGTATTCGAGGAGAGTCTCACAAAAAGTATGGCCATTAAATGCCCAGAATTTGATTAGTCCTCCTTGTAAAATATACCCAAAATTAGATTAGCCCTGGAGGCTCAGATAGATGCATGGTATTTCTCATCTAATAAATATCAGTTGCGATTTTGAGAATTTTTAAAAAAGTATCTATGAGGTTTATTGCTAATCCCCATATCTCCTTTTCGGACACTATTTCAACCTTTATGCTAGATTAAGACACCACCAAATATTTCAATAGTCATAAGATTCAAGCAGTGGGATTAGAAGAGGCAGGTCTAACATAAAAACCTGCCTCTCCCAACAATAAAGGGGTGAGAAAAAGGACATATTTGGGGGGACGGTTCACTTTTGTTTGAAATCTTGCGGTTAAAAGATGGAGTTGAAATTGGAAATTAGAAATTAGAAATTGGAGAGCGAACTGAAGACCTAATTTCCAATTTCCAATTTCTGCAAGAAATCATAGGAAACGATAAAATGAACCGTCCCCATATTTTTATTGCCAAAACCGCCCTGTTAGCCTTAGATAAACTCCTCTGGCTGAATAACTATCATCAGGTATCTCACCATCTTTGTATTCGATGAGGTTATATCCTAAGACAAATTTAAAGCGGCTGTTAAATCCAAAACCTAACTCTACGATAGGATTTAGCTTATAGTCATTTGTCAAATGTTGATGTAGAATTCTATATCCGCCGGTTATATCAAACCTTTCGTTAATATTATAAGTTAATCTACCCATTATAAGGTCAATATGAGAAATAATATCCTCTACCTCTATCCTCCTCATTGCATACTTTCCAAATAGACTCCATTTATTAGTAGGAACATAGATAGATTCTAAGGAAGCAATAGCACTTTTATTACTAAACTCATATTTACTCAATAAATTGAATTTATTACTCTGAGTAGGTCTGTAGGCTAATGCAAGTAATAGCTTTGATTCACAAGAACCAGTCTGTGTACCTCTATCCTCTTTTTTATTCTTCTCATAGGTATATTTCAAGTAGGTTGTTAATCCGTTGTGGAATTTCTGTTTTAGGTCTGCAATTAGTAATGCGGTAGAATCATTAACACTTCCCTCTTTTGAGTAAGAATATTTTAGAGAAGAGGTTAAGTCATTATTAATTTTTTGGTTAAGTTCAACATCTCCTGAAATAGTCTCCTCTTTATCCAATTCTTTCCTAATTTCGTTTTTAGCTGACAATTTTGTTTTATCAGTTGGTGTAAAATTTACCCCAAATGAGTTAGTAGTGGAATCAGTTATCTTCCCTGCACCAATCTTTTTTTCTGCATTATTTGCAGCCGAAATGACTATCTTTGGATGTGGTGAATAATCTATTCCAATGGTAGTAGCAATGGATTTGGTCTTCGTCCCTTCGATGTAGTCAGCCTTCCAACCAAGTGCACAGGAGGTATTTAGCGATACCGATTCAAATAGCTTAGTTATTGCTCCTATGGTAAGGTGATGTTCTCTAAGAAGATGTTTGCCATGTGCCATTTTATTAGTTAAATCATATTGGATAGAAGGTGATATCATATCATATTCTGATGTTAATTTGAGGCTAATGTCATGAGTTATCGTATCTAAATCACGATTAATAAAATTATCAGAATCTGTAAGGCTGTATTTTAATCCAAAATCATGCCTACCTATTGAACCTCTATCTCCTAAAGTAAACATCTGTTTACGGCTCTTGTGAATTTGGTTACTCACCTTATTTTCTTCTTGAAAATTTGCAAAGAATGTAGAATTATCAAGCTCCTGTTTAAACCCCAGTCCAAATATATCAGTTTTTGTCTTATTTTTCTTGGGCTCATTAGTAGTTATCTTCTTTTGAACATATAAGGCTTTATCAGTCATTAGCTTGTAATCAACTCGTGAGCCGTATTCTCGGATATCCTTTTGAGTAGTAAGATTAGTGATGTCATAAAACTCTGGTCCATACTGGTTAAAATCGTCTCTTTCTTTATCAGCAGTAGCCTCAATTTTATTAGAGAAGTTAGCTCCAATTTGATGATAAAAGGTCTTAACCTTGCATCTATCGTTTGAGTGAGAAGATAAGGTTTCTATAAAAGAGGCAGAGTTGTTAACTTTTGGATTTAATAGTTCTAAGTCTCCATCGGTCTGGGCATATTCACCCTTAATAGTAAATTCTTTGCAGGGATTAAAAGAACTATCTAACCCATAAAGGTGGTAGTCAGTTGGAGACTGTTCCTCTTTGATATAAGTTGTACCTACTTCTAAGCTCTTATGTGGTTTTGTTACTCCACGAAACCCATAAATGGCATGTTTGTAATCTGCACCTATGGGAATATATTCATAAATCACTACAATATAATATCTGATTCCTCCACTTTCGATTAAAGGGACAGGCTCTTCAAATATCAACCTTCCTGTATCATAATCCAGGGAATAGTCCTTATCTTTTTCTTTCTCTATAGTGGCAAAAACTTGTAAGTTTTTCTCATCCCGGGTTTGGATTTTAATCTTTTCACTTCCATCCACAATTGGGCAATGTGTAAGATAGTAAGGGCCACAAATTCCCCTCCCAGGTATATCATCCCGAGCACTAACTTGTCTTGTAGAGGCACCAAATACAGTAATCCTGGAATTGGCGATATGTTTTTCTATCTTTGCTCCGGTAAGACTTCTATGATATGTTGATAATTTATTTTCTCCTAATGCGGTTGAATAATCGCCATAAAGAAGCTCTAAATCCTTAGATTGTAATTTTAGAAAGATAGGGTCAGAAGATGGAGTGTTATTAACGACTTTACTATCATCACCATAGATTGGATAGTAATCATCTGGATTAGCCGGAGAGGATAATTTATCCTTGCGAGTTTTCTTAGTATCAAGTGAAGTAGTAAGTTGATATTTATCTTTTAACTTAGTTTTTAAGTAAAAGGCTAAGCATCCTTTATATCTTGCACTATTTCCATACTTTTTACGAAATGCCTTTATATTTCCAGTGACCGTATCTTCTTCCATTTCAAGCTCTGCTAATCCAATAAAAACAGGCTTATCTGTGTAAGTAGCAGAGTATCTTTTATCCGCTGCCCTTAAGATACCAAAGTCTAACTTTGCCATTCCATGAGGAGAAAGATCAATAAATTGTGGCTTAGTAGTACTTAAAGAATACTCATCAGATAAGGTATTTATGTCAATCATTAGCAGGTGACGACCTGGTTTAACCGCTGGAATTGAGTATCTACCTTCATCATCAGTAATTACACTCATCCCATTTTCCATAAGGATGCTTACATTACCAATTCCCGCCTCTCTATCTTGCTGTATCCCATCACCATTAGTATCCTCATATACCTTGCCAATTATAATCCCATGCTCTCTAAATACTCCATCTTTAATCCTGACTATTGCAAATACATTAGTTACTACTTTCTCCCCTTTTTCAGCAGTGCCCGATACCTCTGCTAAGTTCTTTTGGTCACCAGATTCAGCATCAATCCCAACTAACACCTTGTAAGTTAGTATCTTTTCTTCATTAATTGGGAAATCGCCAATCTCCCAGGTAAAAGGATTTTTACCTATCGGGTCTTTAAAGCAGTCAGAATTTAACCTACTTGTCCCTTTGATATACTTAAAATTATATGGGAATTTATCTACTATTTTAACCTGATTTATCTTCCCATAGCCAATATTCTTAACCTTGATGGTATAAGTTATTATATCACCAATCTGAGCGGTTTTATCACTTGCCGTTTTAATAACCAATAAAGATGTATTGTGGTCAAGATAGATATCCTTTGTAAGTGTCTGTCCTGAAATCAAATGGAAGGTAGTAGAGGTCTTTGGATAATAATAGTCTGCCCTGGCGGTAAGATAGTAATATCCTGCGGCTAAATTACTAAAGCTATAATCACCTGTAGCATTTGATGTTGTCGAACCAACGAAATTGCCAGATGCTTCATAGATAGAAACTACTGCATTAGCTATCACGGCACTATTCCCTGCGTCTTTTATCTTTCCCTGAATAGTACCTGTCCCGGTTGTAGTATTTGTATCTACAGTGATTATTCCTGAGCCAATGGTAATAGAATTAATATCTTGAATCAAGTATTTATATTCATTATCAGATACAACAGTTCCAGAGCCATTTGTCCCATCCCAATTAACTGATAGTGCTCCAGAGGTTTGAGTAGCATTATTAAGTAAGGTTTTTATTACTGCATCTTCAATATCACGGATTGTCACTGTAATGGTATTATTAGAATCGAGGTAATAATAGATAGTCGTAATATCATTTATCCCATCGCCATCTGGTGAGAATGGATTTGGCTGGACGAATGAACTCTCAAGGAAACCTGCGGTAACACTGTAAGTAATAGTCCCATGATAATCGCCAGGGTAATCTGTCCAGTTAACTTGTAACTTATAGTCATAATCAAGGACACTACCTGCTGATGTAGTAGTACCTCCTGAGGCTATTGTGCTTGATGTAGTGCTAAAGGAAGTCCAAACTGGATTTATAGAAGAATGGTCTGCCCATTGTAATTGACTTATAGAAATGGTTTTTGTAGCACCACTGGTTTTTATTAAATCGCCAGTAGCCTGGGCGGATAAACTCCAGTTCCCACCAGTAGAGACAACTACAATCTGCGTAGCATAAGGAATTATACTTGATGAGTCTTTTGGACCAACATCACCAAAATTTACATTATTGCCTGAAGAGGTGATGGTGAGAATATATCCTGAAGTCTTACTTACATTCACCAAAACACAAAATAAAATAACTATGAAAATCATTAGTTTATTAACCTTTTCCATTTCTATCACATCCTTGTTGGGTAACTGGGTAATTAACATTCAATCAGTTACCTTATTACCCGAAATGAAACTTCTTGAGTAATTACCTCTTTACCTCCAATAATTAATGTTACTATTGAAAGATATTCTCCTGGCAAAAGTTTTAATTCAGAGCTTTTACCTAAATTTTGTATCATCTCTGGTTCTAACTCTACTCGGGCAATAGGTATCTCACCTACAACATTTCTCTGGCTATCTATTATTTCAATCATTCCCTCTACATAAATGGGAATCTTACATGTATTTTTAAATACTAATTCTGGAATAATTGGTTTGTTAGCTTGAGTAGTGGGAATATTAAACTTAAGTATCTTGCCTTCTTGAGATAGAACCTTTTTAATTACACAAAAATTCTGAGTTGCTACCTCTCTTTTGCCATCATATTCAACGCTTGCATAAGCGGTATAACTGCCAATTGGTAGTCCTTCTTTTAACACTGCCTTTAGTTCTTTACTACTTCCTGCTGGAATAGTCTCTTTTTCGAAAAGTGTAGTTGCCATTATTTCACCTTCTCTATTCTTAATGATTATTTCTCCAGTAGTTGTAAGATTGACATTTCCAGCATTAAACACGAACAAGGCAAAATAAATTGGTTTATTCCAAACAGCAATTGGAATAGTAAAAGAAATTATCTCAAGTTTTATTATTCCGATCTCATTTGGTCTGACTACCATAAATGGGGTGAGTAGTTCCACAGGTTCTCCATCTTCAATTTTAATATTAGATTCTGCTGTATATGTACCAACTGCTAAGTCTTTTAGTCTAAAGGGGAGTGTTATTTGATGTGAGTAATTAGGTAGGACAACTTCAGGTCTAATCTCCAGTTTAGCAATCTTCAATCCAAATGGATTTTTAATAGTTACATTTCCATGTAGTCTAAGATGTATATTACCTGTATTAACAAATCTTAGAAGGATAATAATAGGTTGCCCTGGTTTATCTTGTAGGAAACTAATATCACTAATCTTTCCTTTTCTTTTTAATTCTCCAGGAAATGTAAATGCCAAAATAACCGCACTCTTTACAGATTTATTATTTATAGGAGTAGTTTCAAAGACGATAGCTGTATAAAATCCACCTGTTATTTCTTCTGGTGTACGGAACTCTACCTTAACTATTTTAGATTCTTTAGCATCAAGTATAAAATTAGATGGATTAACATCAATCAGTTTAGTCTCCCCCCATGGTTTGGTTATGAATAAATGACTACCATCTAATTCCTGGCCTAATTGAGTAGGATAGACCTGAATCTGCTGAGAAAGATTAATAAGACTATAAACTCTAATAGGAAATGAATAACTCTTCCCATAGATAGTTTTTTCGAGCATGAATGGGTCAAGTTTGATAGTTCTGGAGGCAAATTCTTGTTTTGTAGGTTGAAAGAGTCTTTCTGCAACCCTAAGAAAGACCTCCTGAGTAGCACTTACCCCCTCGGCTATGGTAGGTTTTATAACAAGTAATAGTCCCAATATGAGGATTATAATAGGACTTTTTAGTCCTTGTTTGGATACAATTGTATTGTTCTTCAATTTTATAATATCCATTATTTCTCACCCCTATTTTGTGGTGGTAATTGGTTAAATGGTAACTGGTTAAATGGTAATTGGTTAAATGGTTACCAATCACCAGTTACCAATTACCAGTTACCAAGAATGGACTTGTTTTTGTAATCATCTTTCCATCTCCAAATATCAAAGTAGCTACTGCCTTGTATAATCCTGCAGGTAACTCTCCTTGCCAGCTTGCTCCTAACCTCTGGGTCATATCTATTTCTATCGTCTTTCTATCAATAGTTATTTGCCCAACAGTCATTCCTTGACTATTTTCCAACTCAATCATTCCCTCTACCTGGAGTGGAACATTCCCGGTATTTCTAAATAGTAATTTAGGAAGAATTAATACATTTCCAGCATTGACTTTTGGTATAGTAAGTTCAATTATTTCCCCTGCCTGGATTATCTCCTTTTCAATTACATTAATGTTAGTTGTTGCAGTTACTATTTTTTCATCTGAATACTTAATCTTTACTGTAGCAGTATAGGTACCAATTGGCAATCCTTTAGATAGAACAGTTGTTACTTCCTTACTCCCATGCGCTATCACTTCATTTATTTTTATTGGTACTCTTTCTATTATTTCATTTTCAAAGTCTTTCACTTCTATTTCCCCACCAATAGATAGGTTAACATTTCCACTATTGTGAAAGAGTAACTTAAAGCATAGTGGTTTATGTTGGACAACCTTTATTTGCTCGAAGGAAGCTATTTCTCCTTTTAGTATAGCAATCTCATTAGTATTAATGACCTCGAAGGTCTTTTTAGCTATTAATGACTTGCCTGCAAATGTTATATTAGACTCGGCAGTATATATTCCAACTTGTAGGTTTTCTGGTTTCCATTTAGCTATTAATTGGCGGGAGTAGGAGGGGAGTATCTTCGCTGGTTTTATAAATACCTTGTCTATTTTCTCTCCAGCCTGGTTTCTAATGACCACATATCCCTCTGGTCGTAAGTAGATATTACCTGTATTGTGAAAAGTTGATAGGATATAGATTTCTTCTCCCTGTTTGTTTTGTATTATATCAACTGATGTAATGGCAGCTTCTTTGATTGATTCTCCAGGAAGTGTTAATAGGGTTATCGCGCCTACCCGAGGGAGAGAGGCAACATGTCCCTCTCCAGAAGGTGTCAGAGGTCGCGCCTCAACATATATTATTCCATAAAGTCCACCGCCACTATCCTTTGGTATTTGAATCTCTGCCTCTACTATACTTGATTGACCACCTGCTAACTTAATTTTAGCCGGATTAAATTTAATCCATCTGACTAATGAAAATGGTGCATCAATATCATCTAAGGATATAGCCTCACCATCTAATTTTTGACCTAAACTGCTTGCGTATACAAAATACTCCAATGTTTCAGGTCCAGGATTTTCAATAGTAAGTGGGATGATATGGTCATCTTCAGATACACTTCTATCAATACTGGCAGGTGTAAGAGAGATACCAAAGGCACTTATCTCGCTTTGCCAGCCCAACAATAACAATAATAGTATTAACGCTATTCCATATTTAAACTTCATTTTCCTCTACCTCCTTTATGGTAATTGGGTAATTGGGTAATTAGGTATCCAGTTACCTAATTACCTAATTACCCACTACTACTCTTATCTTTACCCATAAGTTTTACTGGACAATGTTACATTCATTCACAATTCGCAATTCACCATTCACAATTCACAATTTCTTCCCTAAATCTCCTTAAAATGGTGAATGGTGAATTGTCAATTGTGAATTGTGAATTATCACTCTTCACGGTGTCCAGTAAAAATTGTGGGACATGATTAGACTACTACTCTGGGCGTACAGATGTTAACCAGAATCTGTACGCCCAATGAGTTTGTGATACAACTAACATACACCTCCTTTTACTCTAATGCATTTTGATAGACAGAGAAAGTGAGTACGCAGTGATGGGTTCTACCAGAGGGAAGTGCCTCGTCAGCATAGTCAATTTGTTGCGAGTAGTCAATATAGGTTACGGTTGCCGCATTTCCGGTGTGTTCTAAATCTGAACACCCTTGTACAACAGCCTCAGTCGTCCCAATAGTTGTAAGCACAGCCTGAGCAGTTTCTTTAGCCTTGAGCGCATACTGTAATGTTCTGGTCGTATCTGTAGCATAAGCCGCTGATGCAGTAATATACTCCTGCATAGTGGCCTTATCGCTCTTAGCCTTAATGTTGTAATCAACATTTGATTGAACAGACACCCCTTGAGCATCGTTCTTTTCGGTAGTACCAATTGGTAAAGCACCCATGTCATAACTGGCGCCTGTCAATGACATTACCAGAGTAGGAACGATTGTTGCATCAACAGTTGATGTACTGGAACCCTGAGTCGCTCCATAGGCTATGTTAGCTATCACAAAACTTAATCCTATTGCTAATCCTATTGCTATCCGTTTCATCTTTTATCACCTCCTTTGTTCTTAGAATAGTTAGCTTGACTACGAAAAGCAAGCTAACGAATGTGGGATTTAGGAGTTAAGAAGAAGTGAGGATTTTTATTAAAAAATTATATCCTCATCTCTAACTCCTAAATCCATTTTTTTAAAAAATTTAACACCTCCTTTTTTTTTGGTAATTGGTAACTGGTGAATGGTAATTAGTTACCAGTTACCATTTAACCGATTACTTACTTTATAATTTCGTGAAGCCCTATTAAGATTTTTTATGCCCTATTTAATACTCACCATTATCATATTAAGTATTACTAAAAACATTGTTAACCTTAATAACCAAATTGCTAACCATGTGCTCATTTCTTTATTATCTCCCTTGGTATATAATTGAGCGAATTTTTTCATATTGCTCAATACCACCATCTACTATTTCTCTAAATCTCCTGGCATAGTTATCAATCCAGACAAATGGATCTAAGCCAGATTCTTGAATAAGTCTAATCTGAAATGTATTTGCTTGATAAGTACTCATTGTTATCATCTCCTGATTTATTTAGTTTCTTTGATTTAAGAGATTCAACTAATTTTGTTTTATCTGTAGATGACTCTACTACTCTCTCCGCGTCATATTCTACATAATCAATGTAATAACATTTTCGTGGGATGCCATTAATCTTTTTTATTTTAATATTCAGGTTTATCATACAAAGCTTATCCATTTTAATCATCCCCTTTTGTAACAAATATCAGGTCTCAAATTATAAAGGTATTCTCATTCTCTCATTCTTCTGTGTTAATGCCTCTTTTACATTTTGTATTAGTTCATTTAAGTCAATTGGTTTAATCATAAATGTATAGATATTTCCGAGTGCAATTTCTGGGTCTTGTTTAAATCCTCTGTATGCGGTGGAAATAATCACTGTCAAATTTTTATCTTCATTTCTTATTCGTTTAAGGAGTTCCAGTCCATTTATATCTGGCATCTTTATGTCTAAAACTACTAAGTCTGGTCGATAATTTCTAATACACTCTAAAGCCTTTTTACCTGTCTCTGCGGAGTAAACTACATATCCTTCTCGATATAATGTTTCCATAAATGCCATACAAATATTATGCTCATCTTCAACTACTAATACTCGCTCGACTGACTTTGTTCCACCATTTAAATTTAATGATTGAACATTAGGGAACTCAGGCATTGTAGTTCCTGGAGGTAATTTTTGCCATACCTCAGAATGTAAATATTCATCATAATGATTTTCATATAAAGTACCATTAATTTGCGTTATCATTTTAATCCACCTCCTTAATATAAATTACCCCAAACTTTTGGATTCATTCTTTCTCCTAATATCTCTGTTACCTTTGCCCTTAACACTTCAATATCAATTGGTTTAGTCATAAAAGCTGATATCTTACCTAATGTTATCTCTGGATCTTTTTCTAAGCCTTTGTATGCACTAATTATTATTATTGGTAATTCCTGATTCACTGTTCGTATCTTCTTTAATACTTCTAACCCATTTATACCCGGCATCTTTATATCCATGATAAGTAAATCGGGCTGATACTCTTCAAATTTTTGTAAAATTTGCTTACCATTTTCTACTTCTAAGATTTCAAAGTCTTCACGATTAATGGTTTCTATTAATGCCCGTCTGATGAGTTTATTATCATCTCCAATTAATATCCTTTTCATTTTATCTTCACCTCCTTTACCTCTTTTAACATCTCATTTACTTTATTTTTCAACACATTCAGGTCTATTGGTTTGACCATAAGGGTAACTATGTTTCCCATCGCTACCTCAGGATCTTTGGCTAACTCTTTATATGCTGTAACTATCATTACGGGTACCGAATACTGTTCTGTCCTTATCCTCTTCAACAGCTCTATTCCATCTATCTTTGGCATTTTTAAATCCAGAATTAGCAGATGAGGTTTATATATCTTAAGGTTTTCTAATGCCCTTGCCCCATCTTCTACTGTAAATGTTAGGTATCCTTCCTGATATAATGTTTCAAGTAGTGCTCTTCTAAAATGACTATCATCTTCTGCAACTAAAATCCGTTTCATTTTTACCTACCTCCTATCTATTTTTTACTTTCCATTAATGTAAGAAGCAAAAAGCATGCCAAAGTTTAAAAGAGAATAAGAATTTTTTCTTAACTAATTGACTTAACATAGGTTAGTAAGTAGGAAGGTTAATTATTTTGTAGTGGTATCAGATGGATTATTGAGGAAATTGATACCTAGAGAGTTATTGATATAAATTAAAAATAATCTCTAAGTTATTTATTTATAGGTATTAACAAACTGGGGATTATTTTCCTCACTTTAATGTGAAAGTAGAAGGAAGAAGGCGAGAAAAAGGTTGGGGTTAAAAGTGGGGTTTGTTACAAGCCATATTCTTTTATTTTCTTCTGTAGGGTTTTACGGTCTACTCCAATGGCTTTGGCGGCTTTTGTCCGATTACCGCCAACTTCCTGTAGGACTTTAATCAACAATTCCCGCTCAAGTTGTGCCTTTGCTTGATATACTGACTCTTTAAATGATAGATTCTTCTCTTTTGCCTTAATTATATTATTTGGAATATCCTCAATATCTATTTTATCACCTTTAGCCAACACTACCATTCTTTCAACTACATTCTCAAGTTCTCGAATATTTCCAAACCAATCATATGAAGTCAATAATTCTTGTGCCTCTTTTGTAATCCCAAGTATATTTTTATTAGTCCGAAGATTAAATATCTTTAAAAAATGCTCTAATAAAATAGGAATGTCATCCTTTCTTTCTCGCAAAGGAGGTAAAAATATTGGGACAACATTTAGTCGATAGAACAATTCTTCTCTATATTTTCCTTCTTTAACCGCCTTTTCTAAATCACGATTAGTAGCGGCAATAACCTTGACATCTACTTTGATAGTTTTAGTGCCTCCAACTCGTTCAAACTCCCTTTCTTGCAACACACGCAGTAACTTAATCTGCATAGGTATATCCATCTCTCCCACCTCATCTAAAAATATAGTTCCTGTATTAGCCAGTTCAAATCTACCCAGTCGTTGGTTTATTGCCCCTGTAAATGCACCCTTTTCATGTCCAAATAATTCACTCTCTAATAGATTTTCTGGTAATGCCACACAATTAACTGGTATAAAAGGTTTATCTTGCCGCAGACTTAATCGATGTATTGCCTTTGCCACTAACTCTTTACCTGTCCCGGTCTCGCCTCTAATCAGAACAGTAGTATCGGTTTTAGCTACCTGGTTAATTAATTCATGTATCTCTTTTATCTTTTGACTTTTGCCAATAATCTCGTCAAACTTTGCCTCTTTTTTTATTTCTTTATGTAGTTGAAGTGCCTTTGAAACAACTATGGTTATCTCATCTAATTCAAAAGGTTTGGTGATATAATCATAAGCCCCTTGTTTCATTGCCTCAATTGCTGTCTTAAGAGTTCCAAAGGCAGTAATCATAATCACAATTACATCCGGGGAGATTTTCTTAGCCCTTTTTAAAAGCTCTAATCCGTCCATCTGAGGCATCTTTAAATCAGTAATTATTAATGAGAACTCCTGTATTGGTTTATTTAGTGCCTCTTGCCCATTCTTAGCAGTAGTTACTAAGTAACTCTCTTTAGTAAGAATAGTAACTAATGCATTGCGAATTTTTTCCTCATCGTCTACTACTAAAATCTTCTTCTTCATCCTGGATTATCCTTAAAAAATTATAGTAACCGTTCACCGCAGAGACGCAGAGAAGAAAATTAGAATCTATTCACCAGAAACAGAAATTTCTTTTTTTGTGCATTTCGGGTCTTCTGGAGTTTCGTTAATTTAAGGAGCCATTGAGGCTATCTGAATCCCTATCAATCTGTTTATTTTGCTCAAAGATGGCAAAATTAGGCTCAAAAGCCTGATGATTTTTTTGCAACTTATCCTTTGAAGTTGAGTTGATAAAAAATGTTTTACCTATTTTCTTCCCTTTGTGTCCTTTGCGTTACTACTTTGTGCCCTTTGCGATTTATCCTTTTTTAACCGCAAAGAACGCAAAGAAATCGACCGCAAAGAACGCAAAGATTAAAGGAGAAAGGAATCATAGAAAATTCACGAAACTCCAGGTCTTTCGTTGTTTATTAATCTTTTAATACTTACTTTCGACTAACTGTTTTTAAGCCTTTTTAAACACCGAAAAACGCGATAAACACGAAAAAAAGATATTTTCCTCTCTGTTTCTCTGCGTCTCTGCAGTAAAGGATTACCTGAACGGTTACAGTTTTTAAGCATAGTTGTAGGAGAACTAGGATTGGTTCAACTTCAATCCCGCGAACGGTATAGTGTAGCGTTCTCTAAATACATATAATAGTTATTAACGAAAATTTCCGACCTGTACGGTTAGCAGTTCGAGAATTATCCGCAAGCGTTAGTTGGTGTAAGAAAAGGAGATAGAGAGATAGGGGAATAAGGAGATTACTACTGCCTCAGCAAGTAAATTTTCTTGATATTTTTCCATCTCCATATCCTTTATCTCCTTATCCCCCTTTCTTACACTTTTGATATATAGCCTGAACGGTTACAAAAACTTTATATTGTTATATCTACTTAGAGAACGCTACACTAGTACCGTGTTAGCTAAGTTCTTTCACAGTTTAAGGGATCTATCATTACAAAATGTGTTCCCTTCCCTTTCTCCATCATTAGAAAAAAGTGTGAGAAAATTTACTTAACATGGCAATAGGATGCTAATTGCTTATATGTCTTTGACCATACCTCTATCTTTTGCTTATTAAATTTGCTCCAGAGGAGCAATCTGTTTGTAGAAAAAAATGTCCTCCCATAACATAAAGCTCCATAGGAGCGACCTAAATTATTCAATCCATTCAAACAAATATCTTTCATCGTATTCAATTTTAAATTTTTTCAAAAACTCATTTTTTGTTCACGGGCTTGAACAATACCTGTAATGTATTTCTGCCATTCTTCCCTATGTTGTTTGCGAATGAGATGTTATCTGCCTTTTACAGCAAATACAATTTGAATATAAATTTGAGAATAGGTGTTTGCCATTTTTCAGAAAGCAAAAAATGGCTTTAAGATGGTTACTTGGGCTGTTTATTCAGCTTCACCGAGAATTTCTGTGGTTGCAAAAAAAATATTGACAATATGATTATTTTAGTATAAACTATGGTTTAGAGAAGTCAGAAGATAGATAAAAATTGGTAACTAATTACCATTCACGTAAGTGTTCAGGGGGAAATGAAGGGAAAATGGAAAAAACTGGGGAAAGGGGTAAATAGGGCTTCACAAAATTAAATAAAGAGATTAGCATGGTAGAGGCGTTCTGTTTGTAGAATGTATGAGGCAGACAAAGAAGAAATGTAAGCGTTCAGCGGTCAGCCATCAGTTGTCAACATTTAGCCACCCTGCTTTCGAGGTTTGCTACAGGTATTTCGAAACTTTAGAGGAGTTGTTTTTGGCTACATATCCAGGTTGCTTTCTTCTTGTTAGTCGGGATCCAACAAATGGCAAACCAAAGGTGCAATTTGATAGCGCCAGTAGAAATTATGTGATTAAAGGGTTGGAAAAAGATAAAAATGAGAAAAAGGTTGTATCTAAAAAAATCGGACAGAAAGAATATAATATCGTTTATAGCTGTTAGTTTATGTTGGCTTTATACAGGTTGTGCGGGGATACCAATAACCCCAATAGAAAATAATGAGCAAGAGATAAAATATGAGCGATTAGGAGAACATATCATCAAGGCACATATAGATGGATATGCTAAAGATGACCTAATTATTTGTGTCCCATCTTATAATTCTAATCGTGGCAAAATTTATATATTTTATGGAAGAAATCTTGAGTCCAAAGGTTGTATAACATCTCCTCTCTGGGCTGATGCTACTATCGAAGGAGAAAATGAACAAGAGAGGATAGGTGAGTTTGTATTCACAGGTGACCTAAATGGAGATAAAATGGATGACTTAATTATTGGTGTCCCTTCTGCTAATTTCAATAAAGGCAAAATCTGTATATTTTATGGCGGGAATATTACTGGAAACAAGTCACTTTATTTTGCAGATACGGTTATTGAAGGTCTAAAAGAAGAGGATAGAGTAGGTGAAAATGTTACCATAGCCAATCATCATAAGGAAAGTGACAATAATAAGAATGATTTGATAATAAGTGTACCTACTGCTGATGCTAATAAAGGTAAGATTTATATCTTTTATGGAGGAAGTATCCCCCGATTTACAACCTCTGTATCCTCTGCTAATCTTACGATTCAATAGGGGAAAAGTGGAATTATAGTTATCGGTTATCAGTTATAGCATTATTACCGATTACCTGATTACCACACCACTTTCTCTCTCTTCCTGTGCGTCTCTGTGGTAAAGGACTATCTGAACGGTTACGGAAAAATAATCCTTCCAATCTTTATAAGTATTTCAATCTCTTGATTTGATTTATCTTTAATTATCTCAAATAACTCCTCACTTTTTACTTCTATATTTTTAACCATTCCTTCATCTACTAAAAGAGATGCTAATGGTATTTTGAAAAAGGTAGCAATTTTAGATAATGTGTCTAATGAAGGACTGCGTAATCCTCTTTCAAGCAATCCTATATAACTATTATGTAAATTAAGTTGTTCTGCCAATTCATCCTGAGTCAGGTCATGTTCTAACCTTAACTTACGAATTCTTCTTCCAACAAGTTTATTAATTGATTCCATAATTCCCTCCTGGTTTCAATAGTTTATCTTAAATTTAAAAAAAAGTTAAGAGACTGATAGAATTTTTTCTTGACTTTTAGAATTGTTTGTGGTATAATAAAATATAAAGGTCGATCTACTTTTGCCTAGAGGGAATGAATCTCTTAACTATCTTTATTCCTCAATCCAAAAGTAGAAAAAGATATCTCTTTCCTGACTACCATGCTGAATAAGAGAGATAAACTTTCTTGTATAGCAAAAAGTTATTGACAGGGAAAGAGAAAAAGATTAAAATGAAAGGAAGTGAAAAAAAATGAAATCCTATCGCTCAATTACAGTGTTAGCAGGGTTAGTATGTATCATTATTTTCTCTACAGGATGTGGGGAGAAAAAGAAGCCTGATTTTGCTGCTATACAACTTACTTGTTCTACAGATTTCCCTAAGATTAACGAAAACGTTACTACTTACTTAAGAGTGGAAAATGTAGGAAAGGCTGGGGGACATGGACAGGTAGCAATATACGTAATAGACAGGACGGATGGTAGCTATTTACTGAAGGTTGAAAAAAACGTGAACCTGAACAGTGGAGAACAAACGAGATTAGAAGGAACATGGCATGCTACACACCCATGTTCAGTTTACGTAGAGGGTAAGGCTCAAGCGAATGATGATGCGAATCCTAACAATGGTAAAATAGTGAAGACCTACGATATTGGCTGCATGTCTTCGCCTGTTGTTTTTCATTTCTCACACCCCTATCTCCGCTAGGAGGGATTGTTCCGTATGAGGGAGAGCTATTCACAATAGCGAATCCACCAGGAAATCATCCCAATCCAAATCCACTTATAGGATGATGGTGTGGACTACGGTAAGTAAATGATATCAAAACAGAAATGGAGAAGAAAAGGAGAGAGGAAGAATTATATTTTTATTTTTCCTCTCTCTTAATATTAGAGAACAAGAAAGAAAAAAGGGATGTATTAATTAATAAATTTTATCTGCTGGAGTTTCGTCAATTTATTTAATAAAACCACATTTCGTCCTTTTCGTGCTTTCGTAGTTCTATTTTGATAAATGAGCAACTAATCTATTATAAATTCACGAAACTATACGGAAATGGAAATAATGAAAAAGATAAAAGATAGTCTTTATTTTTGAATGGTGAGATAAAATACACTTATGCTCCTATCTCAAAATGGAATGACATAGATGTAGGCGGGATAACTGTCGTTGGTGGAATTAATTATTTATTTTAAGTGCGAGGGCAAATGAAAAGGATAGTAATCTATGGGGGACTTATCTTATTTAGTTATATCTCCAGAGGATATACTGCACCAATTAACCTATATAATCTGGAATATAGAATTGATAAGGAATTTGATAATCAACTGGAACTGAAACCGTTACAGTTTGAAGAGAAAAGATTCTTTTTAAATATTCAACCTCTACAATCTAACCTCTGGAATGTAAAAATGGATTTTAAAGAGGGATTAGGAGACAAAATAAATGGTGAGATTTATGGTAATTTAGATTCAAAGGGGCATATCTTAGAGGCTGAAGCAAAGTTGAAGATACAAAGGGAAAAGTTTACCTTATCTACCGCATTAGCTCATTTTAATCAAACTCCCATAATGAAAGAATCTCTATTTGGCAAAGTGAGTTTTATCTTTCTGCCTTCTTCAATGTTTGGCTTTATAAATCAGGAAGGTAAAATAAACATAGGTTGGTTTCACCTACCTTCTTTATATTCAAGATATACTTTTGGCAAAGATGGAACAGATTTGTTTGGAGTTGGCAGTATGTGGCGTTTCTATACCAGACCTTATGAGATTACTCCTGATTTTTTATTCAAAACGGAATTAAAATTAGCTCCGCACTTATTCAGTGAACTACCAGGTAAAGATTATGATGAGAACATGCTATATGCTTTTTCTGATTTTCCCCTCTCTTATAGTCTAAATCTCAGCAAAAAATTCTCCCAAAAGTGTAAGGTAGAAATGGACTATCAAGGTGAGACGGATCTATCCTTCAGTCCATGGAGAGAAATCCCTTTAAGTCATGGAGTAATAAGCAAAATAGATTTAAAACCTACTGATGCTCTGCTTTTTCAATTATCAGCATCATACCCTTTTGAAGTTAAAAAAATTTCTTATTTTAATTCAAATGCTTCGTTTATGTCTAAAGAAATATTAGGGAATTTAGAATTTAAAGAAAGAAATGGGTGGAATTTCAAAGTGCTTTCAGATTATGATTACGAAAAAAATTGGTTTGAAGAGACAACATTTTCTATTTCCAAAAGATTTAATTCCTTAGATGGTGGAATATATTATACCAATGAGAGACAATCCTCCCAGCATACAATTGGAATTTATCTTAGCACCAGTGGGAAAACCGGTTATTCCAGGTATAATCTTACCAGATACGAAGAATTTCCACCAAAGGTCTTACCTGTGTATCAACAGGAAAATATGCAATGGTTGAAAGGTAAAAGTTTTGAGGAAACAGTAGCGGCATTAGATACTCCAGAAAAGATTAGTTCATATATGGGTCAGTTCTTCAGCTATTATTCTGAGGGCAGAATTATTCCTCAAACTCCCAGAGAGACCTTTGAGAAAAAAAGGGGAGATTGTGATGACCAGGCAAGATTTGCCAGTTATGTTTTAACTCAGCATGGTTATGAGGCTTATGTGTTTTGCTATGCTGGACGTAGAGTCGGACATGGCATTTCTGTTTATAAAGACTATAATGGAAAATGGAATGGTATCGAATATGGCGATATCTTTTATGCTCAAGCAGATAATCCTGAAGAACTTATCACTAAAATAGAGCCGGCGATGATTAGATATGTACTTTTTAAACCAGATGATAACTACGAAGTAAAGTCATACCTTCAAAGTCAAACCTTTGAAAGAATCATTAATTGGTTCTGGTCAGAGTAAAAGATAATGGTTAAAATTCAGGTTGTTTTAATTGTTGTAATGATTTTGATGTTCTGGCAAAAATTAGTTTTTGCCTCAGAAAATAAAAATTCTTCTACCTTAACTCTTAGCCTGAAAGACGCCATCTCTACTGCCTTACTTAATAATCAGACAATCCTTAATGATGCTAAAAGTAACTTGAAACTGGCATCTCGAAATTTAATCGCTATTCATAAACTTTATCAGCCTAAAATTAGTTTAGATATCAGCAGTCAAAGAACAACAAATGAAACAGAACTTACCTCAACCAGACAGGATAAATATTCTACTTCATTAAACTCTACCTGGTCAAAGGTTATCTTTACCTCAGGGGTTTTAACTCTATCAGAAGGATACAATTTAAGTGAGGATAAAAACTCATCACAAAAATTCTCAACTAATCCCTATGTTTCTATAGGATTAAACCAACCACTAAGTGAAGGTGGAAAACTGCAACAAAGATTATCTCTTATAAATGCTGATGAAAATCTCAAATTAGAAAAAATGAAATATGCCTTAATAGAGGAGCAACTTACACTAAATGTTATTTGTAATTATTATCAACTCATTAGAGCCAATCTATTGGTTAAACAAGCAGAAGAACAAGTAGCATTGTCGAAACAACTATTAAAATGGACAGAAGCAAGGTTAAAAGTAGGTCAGATTGCAGAATTAGATGTGATGAATGCTAAGGTACAATTAGCTAATGATGAAGATTTCTTAGTTCAATCTTATGAACAACGCCAAACACTACAGAGAAGTTTTCTAAGATTACTCGGATTATCTGAAGATTTGAAACTTGAACTAAGTGATGAAATAGAGGTCAAGATTTTAAATGAAAAGGTTGAGGAAAGTATTAATGCGGCGATTGAAAATAGATTAGAGATAAAAATGGCTAAAATAAGTATTGAACAATCTAAAAGAAATATTCCTATTGCCAGAAGTACTAATAAACCTACCTTAACTATATCAGGAAATTATAGTTGGACAAACGAATCAGAGGAATTGGAAGAAGCAATAAAAGAGCTACCTCAAAGAAATTGGCTTATCCAGACTAAATTATCATTTCCGTTTTTTGATTCAGGTTCAACTAAAAATCAGGTAAAGATAGCTGAAATAAATTACCAGAAAACTTTGAATGCCTTTGAGCAGTTAAAAAAGGATATAATTGAAGAAATAACCCAAATACATTGGAATCTTAACAAGAATCAAAGAAGACTTGAGGTCTTAGAAGTAAATCTAAAGATTGCTCAGGATGCCAGACGGATAAGCCAATTAAAATACGAGATGGGTTTGCTTACTATTCGTGAGGTATTACAATCACAAATTACCTATTCTAATGTAAAAATTTCAATTGATGATGCCAAAATAGATTACCTCATTAATCAAGCAAAATTATCTAAGGCAATAGGAAAACTAAAAAATGAATATCTTTAATTTGTTATTAAAATTAGTAAATTTGTTAATAATAATTATTGTTATTCTTATTGGATATAAGTGGTGGAACCACTATGGACAGCAGACTTTCTTTCCTAATAACAGTGAGACTAAAGAGATAAAAGTAGCATCTGCAAAAAGAGGCAAGATAAAATATCAAATAGTTGCTTCTGGGAAGGTAAGCTCAGATAAGATAAAAAAGATACAAACTAAAACATCAGGAATTGTAAAATTACTATCTTGTAAAGAAGGTGATAAGGTAAAAGCAGGAGATGTGCTTTGTATAATTAAAAGTCCAACTATCTTTGGAAATAGTAAAGAAATAGAAAAGGCATTATTTCATAAAAGAGTTAAAGTATTAGAAAACTATCTCCGTAAAACCTATAATAACAAATTAGAAGCATTAGAATCAGCCCAGATAAATTATCACTCTACCTTAGAAAAATATAGCCAATTAAAATTACTCTATCAGGAGAAGGCTATATCCAAACAAGAGCTCACAGAATCTGAAATAGCCTTTAAAAGAGCCGAATTTCAATATCATTCAGCTAAGTTTGCATTTGAGCAAGAATTAGAACTATCAAGGGTTATAGCACCAGGTAGTGGAACTATTATATTAAATCGTGTAACAGAAGGTACAGAAGTAGAGACAGGAAGTGAGTTGTTTTTATTAGCAGATATGTCTTCTCTTATAGCTAAGGTAGTTGTAGATGAGGCTGATATAGAGAAGGTAAAAATTGGGCAGAAAGTAGAGATTAGTGGAGAGAGTTTTGCACCACTTATGTTATCTGGTGTAGTTGAGAAGATAGGTGCTTATGCTTATCAATCGGAACGAGGTTTTCCAGGTATAGAAGTGATTTGTAGGATTAATCTTAATAAAGAAGTTGCTAAATTGCTTATATTAGAATCCTCTTGTATCGCTAAGATAATTATTGAAGAAAAAGAAAATGCACTCTGCATTCCCTCAATTGCCCTTTTAGCGAATGAAAAAGAAACTCAAGTATTTGTAGTTGATAATTCACAGGTCCATTTAAAAAAAGTAAAGATTGGAATAATTACTCAAGATTTAGTAGAAATAACTGATGGATTAAAGGAAGGAGAGAAAGTAGTTACCATCGGGAGTTTAGACCTACAACCTGGCGATTATGTAAAGATTAAAAAATGAGCTTAATAGATACAATAGAAACAGCTATTACTAATCTCAAAATTAATAAATTTCGTTCCTTTTTAACTATATTAGGGGTAGTAATAGGTATATCGGCAATTATAATTATTTGTGCCTTAGGTGAAGGGAATCGGATTAATGTATTAAAAGAGATGGAGAAAATTGGAGCTGATTTATTATGGATAAATATAGATTCTCTAAATACGAATTCGCCTTCTATCGTTATAGGTTTTGAAGAAGAAGATTTAAAAGCTATTTTACAATTGTGCTCTAAAATCAGAGCAGTCTCTTTTGAAGAAAGCCTACATTCAGTTCCGTTTAAATATTTAAACCGAAAAACCTACTTTACCTTAAAAGGGATAAATGCTTCTTATCAAAAAATCCATCGACTTAAACTTCTCAAAGGAAGATTTATCTCTAATATAGATGAAAAAATAAAGGCAAGGATATGTATTTTAGAAGACTCAAGACATACAAAGGAAATATTCGGAATGTCTAATCCTGTTGGTAAAGAGGTATTAATCAATCAACAACCTTTCAGAATAGTTGGTGTAGTAGCATATAACCTGAAATCGGCAAGTAGTTGAGTAAAAAGGGGGGAGGGGGGAGTGGGGTAAAAAAGAAGGCTATTTTGACAAATTGGGGAGAGAATTAAGGAAAAGATGAAGGGAATTAGATAACAGATAGGATTAAGATGGGAGGGAGTCATAATTTGGGCACAATACGA
>JBFLYA010000004.1 GCA_040757115.1 bacterium
TTATCTCCTTATCCCCTTTCTTACACTTTTGATATATAGCCTGAACGGTTACAATTTTATTATACTAAACATTTTATCTGCTGTCAAGTTATATTTGAATTTTTGTTACTGAAGTGCCATTAAACTGCTTCTTGCGGGTTGATAAGTTGGGTCTATGGAAAGCACCTTTTGAAAGGCAGAAATTGCCTCAACTCTATTTCCTGATTGTGAATAAGCCACACCCAAATTATAAATGGCGGCAATATTTTGTGGGGATAAGACAATTGCCTTTTGAAAACAAGCCACCGCCTCATTGTGCATTCCTTTAGAAATATAGGCACTGCCAAGATTTACAAGGATAAAATCACGCTCTGGGTCTAACTCAACCGCTTTTTTATATTCTGAAATTGCCTCATCAACCTTGCCGAGCTTTTGATAGACAAGCCCTAATCCATAATAACCTTTAGCATCTCTTTTATCAATCGCAATTATCTTATTAAATTGTGAAATAGCCTTCTGCGACTTGCCCAAATCATTATAAACCATACCCAAATTATAATAACTCATCAATCGTTTTGGGTCGGCAAAAAGGGCTTCTTGATATTCGGCAATCGCTTGTGGATATTTACCCATATCCTTGAAAAACCCGCCACGATTGTTATATGCGGTTGCATAATTAGAGATGTTACTTTCTACCCGCTCTTCTTTATATATCTTTTTGTCAAGTATGCCTCGATACCTGAATCGTAAATCTTCATCAATTGCACTTAACTGTTCTTTTAGAGGTGTCCCCTTTTTAAAGACTCGATGACAGATACTGGTTGGAACCAGGGTGTAATCCCTGGCAATGTCCTCATCATAAGGCAAATAAATAGCTCGATGTTGGTTCTTCTCGAAAATAGCATCAAACCGTGTCTTGATAATTTGTGCCGCCTCATTAGTTAATCTCTTGACTCTGTTCTGCGGCTTAAATTCAAAATTTAATTCTTTCTTAATCTGATTAGCATACCAATCAAGGTATAGCGAGTGCTGGTCAATAAGTGTAATATCTTTGCGGATATTTTCGACATAATGAAGATACCATAATGGAAAGGCAAAGGTATCACCTTTGATGTAAAGGATTGATTTTTCTTCTAGAGGAAATAAGATATTCATTCCATAATCATAAGAATAATAATTTTTGCGATGGTCTCCATAATAATGATTACAAGCCCAGGAAATAACCGGGATAAGGGAAATAAACAGGGTCAGACCTTGATTGTAGAATGCAGGTAATCTGCATTCTACAATCAAGGTCTGACCCCATTTTACCCCGTAGCCCATAAATATACTGAAAATAATATAAGCCGGGATATAATAATCTTCTATGTTGTGAATACCATATCGACTGGAATGAAGGATATCGGCGAGGATGATTAAGGTCAAGAAAATGAAGATTTTTAGCCTTTGTTTATATAAGAAAAACAATCCGATAAATCCAATCCAGATAAGATATGGAGTAAACTGCTGGATGAAAAATACAGGATGTTGGACAAATATCCGTTTAAGCAAGGTTGGAAGTGAGGTAGCGAAATAAGTGCCATATTCCTTAGCCGTGATGTGGTCCAGGAATCTTTCAAGATTATCCGGACAACCCCAGTTGATAATTGGATGAGCAGAGGCTCGAATAGGCAGATAGGCATATAAAATAATAATTGGCAGGAAAAACAAAATAGCCATTTTAAGTAGAGAGTTAAGACTTAAGAGTTTAGGGTTTGGACGCCAAATTATGATGATAAGAAATATCGCCGCAGGAACTAAAAATATCGTTTGGAGATGGTGGGTGAAAGATAGACCAAGGATGAAAGAGAATAGGTAGAGATAGTTTTGAGTTTTGAGTTTTGAGTTTTGAGTTTTTTCTCCGTGCTTCGTGCTCATTGCTTCAGCCCACTTTAGGATGATGAAAATCAGGAGTGTTGCAAACAAGGCATTTAGTGTATATTTTTCAGCAATGACTGCCTGTTGCCAGAATACCCGTGCAAAACAAAGCATCAATGCCGCAACTACAGCAGGTAAAATAGGTGAGAAGTGAGAAGTAAAAAGTAAGAACTTACCATCTTGTTTCCTACTTCCTACTTCCCATTTCCTACTTCCCACTTTTAATGTGATAAAATAGACCATCATTACCGCTAAACTCGCTGATGTAGCAGAAAATAAATTATAGCGATAGGCAATATTCCCAAGTGGGATAAAACTAAAAAGCTTACCTAATAAACAATATAGTGGATAACCAGGTGGGTGAGGAATACCAAGGACAAAAGAGGCACTGATCATATCACCAGAATCATGCAGGTCAATGCTCGGGGTTAAGGTATGAAGATAGACAAAAAAGGCAAAGAAAAAGACACCAATGCCTATCAAGTAGTCATAGAGCGTAAAAACTCCTGGTGTGATTTCTTCAGTCTCTGGCTTTATAAAATTTAAAAATTTATTCTGCTTAGCATGAATTGGTGTTTTTGTTTTCTTGTCTTTCTTTTTCTTTCCCATCTTAATTAGTATTATATCCCAAAAGTGTATTTTTGTCAAACTTTTTATCTCTACAATGGAGTTAAATTCTAATTGAAATTGGCTCTTCTATCAGTTTAACAGTGCTTTCTGTAAAGCGATAATAAATCTGTGGACTACTTCAGAATCAAATTTACTACTAAAGAAAAAAAGGAAGACTTTTTTCGTAGAGAAGAGATGATAACCTAACTATATGTGAATCATATAGTTACAGAATTTGGCTTATGCTCTGCTATAGTTTTTTTAAAAAAATTAAAAACTTTTAGTTGACACATTCAAGGCTATATGATAAAATAAAAATTTAAAGACTCACACCATAGTAAGCTTTAACAATAGAAGGTAAATATGGGTAGTCAATTATTCTATCTTTCTTTCCATCCTTGCAAAATAATCGTTTTGGATACAGTTCAATAAATTGCTTATTTGTTGTAAGAAAATAGTTAGTATGATTTTTGCTACTTTTAATTTTTAGAAGAGAGATAATATACCTGTAAAAAATAGATTAAGGAAGCGTAGTGAGAAGTAGAATGAGGGATTTTACTCTATGTGGGGAAGAAAGATAAGTGTTTAATAAGTGAATATGTCTAAATAAGAGACATTGTATCCTGTTATCCTGCTCAAGAAAAGATGAAAAGGTGCCGATAAATATATTAAGGAATAAATAAGATAATGAATAATAAGGGGTTCCCATTTAATATTGTGTGTGACAAATTAGATAGTTTTTTACCAGGAAGAGACCTTTCTGATATTGAGTCAGCTATTGAAAAAATCCGAAAAGAAAGAAATCTTCCAGTTTCTGTTTTTGCCTCTGAGGCTCTCCTAAATGGATTAGTCGAGCATAAGAGCCCATATCAACTCACGGAGGAAGCACATCAGTTAATAAGAGACTTCAAAGGGAAATTTACTCCTGAGTTCATTGAGAATCAGATTATGCATAGTCTAAGAGGGAAGTTCCCTCTTCTATATCACAAACTTCTTTCCAAAATGATGTCTACTTTTTGGACACTTATCGATGAAAAAGTTTTTATAAAAGAAACTATTGAGGAAAAAGCATCTGAGAAACTAATTAGACCTGCCACCTTCCTATTCCTCCTGGTCATTTACGGAGTGATAAAAGCAACTGAGGAGCGATTTATTGTTTGGGTAAAATAAGTCTGCCGTATCGACAAACCAGGATTGAAAAGAATAAAGGGAAAAATATGGAAGACCTAAATGAATGGAGTATTAGACTCCTTTTTTCAGTATTTAAAAATGGAATGAGTAATACAGTTAGTGCAGTTCTAGAAAAAATAGAATCAGCATTTAGATTAGATGAAAACGATGATAAAGATAAAATTTCAATGATAGAAAAAGAACCGGATAACTTTAAAAATGAACTATTGAATCGCCTAACGAGGTATAAAACAATAGCAATAAGATCTCCTATTCCAATTATTCCATTAGTGAAATATGCAACTGAGGTTATAGAAGAAGTAGAAAAGAAAGAAAGGATGGATGTGAGAGAATTTTTAAATTTTATGAGCGATAAGTGTGCCTCCTTAAGGCAAGATATGGAGACGAAAAGGAAGAACGCTATTGAATGGGCAGGAAGTCTGGTAGAAAGAGGAGTAGTATTTCTGAGTGGAGAAGAAAGTGATTTCCCAACGAAAATTATAGAAAAATCAAGAAAAAGTTGGCATAGCACACGAATTATATTTCCTATTCATCGAGAAGGAGAAGACTCTATTCCCTTTAAATTGAAAGGCGAGCGATATGAGGAAGAGTATGAACCAAAAAGAGAAATAGATTCTGATATAGACAGACTTAATGAAATTATTATCGCACCTATAGTTAAACATGTTATTACAGAGGCTTATATAGGGAGTAAAGAAGGAGGTGTACTCTGTATCTATGGTATGAAGAAGATAGCATCTATGATAAATGAAAGGGAAATTCCTTTCTATATTTTAGAGGATTCTTTTTCTAATGATTACCGTGAAGATATTTTAAAGAATATGGTTGAAGAATTTCCTGTAATGAGAAAATTTTGTGATTTTCTTCCTTCAGAATACATTACGGGAATAATTAATGAGAATGGCATTAAAACTCTGAGATTTTAAAAGAGAAACAAGAAAAACTCATTTACCCAGCTTATAAATTTTTCCTCTTCCCACCTGGTAAAATAATTAGTATAGATTTCTTCTCTCGTAATAATATTGTCCACCAATCAATTGTTTTAATTCTTCAGGTCTTGGTGAGTATTTCAAAGCATCTTCATAAGTAATTAATTTATTATCATAAAGTTCTTGTATCGACATATTCATTGTTTGCATCTTATGTTCTTTTCCTGTCTGCATACAAGTATAGATTTGTGGAAGTTTTTTGGGGTCTTCATCACGAATTAGACTTCGGACCGCTTCTGTAGCAGATAGAACTTCGCAGGCTAATATTCTTCCCGTGCCAGAGATATGAGGTAATAATTGCTGTGAAATTACAGCCTTTAGTACAAAGGATAATTGAGTCCTTACCTGCCTTTGCTCATTTTTAGGAAATACATCAATGATACGGTTGATTGACTGGACAGCATCCGAAGTATGTAGAGTAGAAAAGACTAAGTGTCCTGTCTCAGCTATATTCAGAGTAACTCTGATAGTTTCTAAGTCACGCATCTCTCCTACCAGGACTATATCAGGGTCTTGTCGCAGTACATACTTTAGAGCATTAGTAAAAGATTTAGTATCAGCAACTATCTCCCGCTGGTGGACAATGGATTCCTTGGACCGATGAAAAAATTCTATTGGGTCTTCAACAGTTATAATATGTTCTTTACGATTAGTATTTATATAATCAATCATAGAAGCTAATGTAGTTGTTTTTCCTGTACCAGTAGGACCTGTTACCAAAACCAATCCAGGAGATTTAGGAGGTAGGTTTACTATGTCATTTACAATAGAAGGAAGGCGTAATCTTTCAAAATTGGGTACCTCATCTGGAATACTTCGTAACGCAGCACATACTGTCCCTTTCTGACGAAATACATTCATCCTTATTCTAGCTGTATCTTTGACTCCAAATGATAAATCTAATTCATTATTCTCTTCAAATTTCATCTTCTGATCATCATTTAAAATAGAGTAGATAACTTGCTGAGCTCTTTCTGCACTGATTTTCTCTTCCTTCTCTACAGGAGTTAGAACACCATCAATTCGTAGCATTGGTGGTTTTTCTATCCCAATATGTATATCAGAAGCTCCTCTATCTTTCATTAGTTGCACTAAGTGAACAATATCCATCTTAGAAAACCTCCTTCTATGTGAAATATAAAACTTTTAAAATAATCTCCTTTTTCCAATCTTACCAAGAATTTCTTTTATTGTCTCCCGGATATTATCAGGAGAACCTAAGAAAACCTTAACTTGACAACCTGTTATAGTCTCAATGAGTTCAAGACTTTGGGAATCATTAGGGTCAGCTGTAACTACTGTAAGTTGATTATCTATTTTGGCAATAGGTATTAAGCAACAGACTCTAAGAATTTCTTCAGGGATCTTCTGGACAACTTCGGTGTCAATTGTCTCTGGAATTAAGTAGATGTAAGGGACATTAAGTTGCTTACTTAATGTCCAATTTATAGACCCTTCCTCAACCCTATTATTAATTAACGCCTCTTCCAAACTTATTTTCTTTTCCTCTTGTTCTTTCAACGCATTTTCTAACTGTTTTTCTGTAATTAATCCTTCTGGAATGGCGTACTTCTTCACGCCTTCTAACAATGCCATCTCAGTTTCTAAAGACCTTCTATATTCTTTCTTCACCTCAGGAATTTCTTCCTTTGGTCTACCTAATAGTCTTTCAAGTATTAGGTTTTTATGTTCCAGAGCCTTTTCCACTTCTGAATATAAAATATCATTAGCACTTTCTCTCGTTTTATCAATATACTGCCAGATGCCAAATTCCATTGCTTTACGAACATTCTCTAATGAGCCATAGGCGGTTAAGACAATTATCTGTGTAAATGAGTCTTTGAGTCTAACCACTCTTACTACTTCTAATCCTCCTTCTTCATCTTCTTCCCTCAATTTCATATCAACTACCGCGACATCAAAAGCAGGACTTTTTTCAATAATATCAATTGCCTCCTCCTTGTTATCTACTCCCTCTATTTCATACCCTTTTTCTTTACTCTTTTCAACTATTTCTTTTAATGTAGTTAATTCATCATCAACTATCAAGATTCTCGCCATTAATTTTTCCTCCTTTATTATTTCGGATAACTTTTTATTTAAAAACCTCATCTTCTAAGAGGTCTACTATTCGTGGGTCATGACATCCAAAGTATTTGGAGTCTGGATTATTTTTATCACCTTTAATCATGGATAATGCATCCTGTTTAGTTTTTGCCTCGTGATATGGCCGCTTTGAAGTTAAAGCATCAAATGCATCAGCAACAGCAATTATCCTTGCCTCTATAGAAATATTATCTCCTGTGACTTTACCAGGATACGGTCTTGGTCGTCTGTCTTGAATCCCTTCTGGAGGGTTATACCATTCATGATGTTCTCGCACTATATGAGCTATGGGTGGAAGTTCAGAAGGGGTATTTAGAATACGAAAACCTTCCTCAGGATGTACCTCTATCATTCCCCAGTCTGCGTTAGATAAGCCTATTGGTTTATGAAGTACACTTTGATTTATACCAATCTTACCAATATCATGGACCGCTGAAGCTATTTCGAGTTTGTCAATATCAACTTTCTCTTCTGGATAAGTCTTATTCCATTTTATCCCAATTTTTTTTGAATAGTTTACTACGCGTTGAGAATGGCCATGGAGATATGGGTCACTTGAATCAATAGCTACCTTTAAACATTCAATAAACCCTTTTTTAAAAGTTACTTGCTCTCTCTGTATTCCTACATAGGTTAATGCCTTTTCTACCTCAACATCCAAAGTTTGATTTGCATCATCCATATTTCTATTAATATAACCCCATAATCGTAATAATTTCATAGCCTCACAAACTTTTTCATAATCTCCGTGGGCAGTTAGAACTATTATCTCAGTCAATGTATCTTTTTCCCTAACCGCTTTTGCTACTTCCATGCCACCCTTCTCATCTCCCTCCCTCAATTTCATATCAACTACCACAACATCAAAAGCAGGACTTTTTTTAATAATATCAATTGCCTCCTCCTTGTTATCTACTCCCTCTATCTCATACCCTTTTTCTTTAAACCTCTCAACAATCTCTTTTAATGCAGTTAGGTTATCATCAACTATTAGTATCTTAGACATTAATCTCTCCTCCTTTTCTCTGCCTCACAGGCAGAAAGATTACAAATCTTGCTCCCTTACCAAAAATTCCTTCTTCCTTTATAATTCCTTTATGATGATTGATAATAAGCTCTATGATAGAAAGTCCCAAACCAGTGCCATTTTTCCTTGTAGTGACTAAAGGCTCAAATATCCTTGATTTATCTTTTTCTGCCACACCTATACCTGTATCAATAAATTCTATCATAATGTAGTCCTCTGCTTTTAAATTATAAGAATTACTTTCATTAGAAGGAATAAATTTGGTATTAATTTTGAGTTCTCTTTTCCCATCCTTCAAGTCTATTTTTGATAATAAAGTATTAAAATAATCTGGTGCCATATCCAGCATAAATTGGTCTTTTATCATCCTTCGTAATTCTTCTTCCTCTTTTTGCTCCATCTTTTGTTCCCTGATGAATCTTTTTATATTCATAAAATATTTAGCATTTTGAGCTAATTCTGAAAATGCATCCTTTAGTTTTTCTGAGTCTCCTTCTATAGAATCTAACTTCTCATCAAAATTGAAACTTATTTCTATCTGTTCATTTTCAGGAGAAGGGAATATAGCACTAACTGCTTTATTCAAAATAGAATTTACATTTACTGAGCTAATTCTTATCTCTAAAGGCTTTGCAAACTCAGTAATTTCTCGCACAATTCTCCTTGCAGATTCAATTTCCTCTTTCATATCTTTTATCTTATTTTGAATTTCATTAAGATTATTCTTTGATGAGATTGACTTTCGTAGTTCCTCTAATGCATAAATCTTATTCCCTATCTTATGAGCAACTCTTGCGGCAAGGTCTCGCCATTCAAAGAGTTTCCTTGCTATAAAACTTTCCCGAGTTTCGTCTAATTTTCTATTTGTCTCTCCAAGTTGAAGTTGTATCTTTTCAAATGTCTGAAGATGTAAAATAGGACTTGTTATAGGGTTTATTATTCCATTCAGAAATTCCCTATCTTCCTCAGTAAACTCATTACCTTCCTGAAATCTATTTAAGCCAATTACTCCCCACAGGTTTCCATTATCCATAATAGGAAAACCGAGATAGAATTTTTTTGGTATTACTAATTGCTGTTGTGCTGTTTCTCCTATATCCCCTTCACCAATGTTACACTTATTCTTTACTATATAATATTTATCGTAAGGTATTACATCAGATGGTGTCTTAATCTTCTCCAAAAATAATATATCGTCTTTTTTATCATAAAGATATATAGTACAAACTGCTTTGAAATAATCAGCAAGGGTAGTAGATATATCTTCCAAAAGGTCAACAAGGTTATAAGATTTTATCATTATGTTATTGAATACCTTCAACATCCTTTCTCTTTCCAACTTTTGAATAGCAATAGATATTTGACTACTGAGTATTTCTAATGCTTGCCTATCAAGGTCAGTAATAGAATTGTTTGGATAACTATACTTTTTATCTGCTAACATTATTCCTTTTACCCTACCTGTGATAATTAAAGGGATAATGATAAAGTCATCTGAGCTTAACTCTCCTAAGAGATTTTTCACTGCTGCAATTATATTCTCATCTATATTCCTAATATGAAGTGATTCTTTTTTAGAAATACATTTCTCTCTTAGCACATATGGACAGTTTTTAAGAGGAATTTCTATCTTTTTAAGTTCCTTTGTTATCTTTGTTTCTATTGGGTAATTTTTAATGCTGTTCTCCATAGAGACTCCCATTGAAATTGTCTCCTCCCATTCTTCCTCATTAATTGGTCCAATTCCTTTCTCCCCTATTAACTTTTCCTCCTTTATAAGAAAAATCATTGCTCTATTAAATCCTAATCCTTCACTATGAGTAACACCGGTTAAAAAAATATGGAGTAATTCATTCAAGTCTCTTGCATTATGTAAGTATGTAATTATGTTCTGAATTATCTTTATTTTTTCATCCCACCGAGATGCTGTGATTTTTAATTCATAGAGTTGCAAATTTAATTCATAGAGTTGCAAATTATTAAGGATACCTCCTATATGGTTACATAATTCAAGAAGAATTTCTAACTCTTCTTCAGTATAATAAGGTTCTTCTATCTTCTTCTTTAATCCTAATATCCCCAATAACTCATCTCCATATACTATAGGCACAAATAATTCCATTTCCATCTTTTCAAGGTTTTCTTTAAAATTCTCCCATCTCTTTTTTCCGATCAACCATTTTTTAAAGGCTGGCCATCTTTCTAATCTTTCTTTTAATATCACCTTCTTCTCTTTTTTAAGCCATTCAACAATAATCTCATTTAGTCCAAATATCTCTTCCTTTACCAAAGTATCTACCCCAATACTCCAATTTACTTTATACCTACTTTCCCCCTCTTCTAATAACAGTATAACAATCTTATCCAGAGGCACTACCTGTTTAATGGTGTTTTCAATTATAACAAATAAGGCTTGTTTATTATTTACAGAAAGGGTTTTACTCTTAAAGGCTTCAATTATTTGTTCTAACTCATACCTTCGATAGAATACCCATTTATCAATGAATCTTTTTACCTTCTCATTTTCAAGTAGTTGAAAGGCAATTGTTATTAAAATAGCAGAAACAAAAACAAGGATTATTCCCCATCCTGGAGGAATGAGGAATAATCTTCCGATGCCAATTACAAAAAAAATAATTAAAAAGGATAATAAAAGATAAATACTACCCTTTCTAACTACGATTTCCATTAATCTATATTTAAAGATGGCATAACCGACCATCAAAGGGAAAAAGACAGCCATTAAATGTTCTATTATTAAAGCAGGGAGTTTAAAGATATATACTAACAAAACATTAACTATCCCTCCTATCATAGCTACAACTACTCCAACACTTAATAATATTAATTTTCTCTTCTCCGCTCGTTTTTGTGTTAAAAAACCTTTTCTGACCATTAATACAGTCCCATAGGCTGGAAAAATAAAAAAAACTATAAGAAAGAGGATAAGGATATATAGTGGGGCACTTACTTGGGGATAATAGTATTCAGAAGAAGGAAAATGAACAAGGTCTACATTTATATACATTAGTCCAAGAATTGCTAAAACAACGCTGAAAATATATCCTGCTCTTGATGCCCAGCGATGAATACCTTTATAATTATTTGTAATAATTAATATAAAATGAAAAAAGGTAGAGTAGATAAATGGTATAGCTATTTTAGGGAGTGCCAAATAAAAAGTTTTGGGAAATCCAAAAGATAGAATTGCTAAAAAAGGATTAAATTCTTCTTTAGTTTCAATAAGAGAGACTCCTGCATATTCCAATCCCCAGATGCCTAAACAAAGCCCTAATCCTGCAAATACCCAATTTATAACTCTTTTAGGATTTTGAACCCACACAAAAATAGCTAATCCAAAATTGATGAAAGCGGTAAGGAAATAAAAATTAGCGTAATGAATATTTTGTATATCCAAATTATAGTCCCCTAAATTTAACTATATGATGATGCATCAAAAGAGGTTATTCTACCTCCCCCAGACCTACCTTCCAGAATTCCTTCCCCAAAGGTTTCTTTACCAATACCAATAGGTGAAATTATTCCTCTTCCCGTAATTACTACACGACGCTTTTTTATCAGTTTCTTCTATCATTGAAGTTCACTTATAAATTTACTAATGCTTGATATAATAGTTGACTATTCCTTTCTGCAATCTTTTTTATTTTAAGTGTATAAAAGCATTTGGGGTTTTAAAATAAAAATAGCAGGTTAAATTTATAATGTCCTATCATAATTACATATAATTTAATTTGCCTCAAAAACTACATTTACAATATCATAATTATAAAACATATTATAAAAAAGTCAAGAAAAATTATAAAAAAATTGTTGCATAAATTGAAATTATGTTGTAAAATATAAAAGTTGATATTTGATGATAGAGGAGATAAATATGGATAGGTTAGATAGAATAGAAAAAATATTGAATGAAACTACCAAAGGCTTAAAACTATTAAAAGATAGACAATTAAAGACCGATGAGCAATTAAAAAAGACCGATGAGCAATTAAAAAAGACCGATGAGCAACAGAGAAAGACCGATGAAGAATTGCGAAAGACCGATGAACAGCAAAGAAAGACTAATGAAGAAATATCTCGTGTATCCAGAGAAATCGGTGGAGGATTAGGGAGAATGGCGGAAGGATTAACCGCACCTTCTATCCCTAAGTTATTCGCAGAATTAGGCATAAAAGTAAAACATGTCTTTCAAAGGGTAAGAACTATTGAGGATGGCAAATGTATTGGTGAAATAGATTTGGTCTGTCCCGCGAGAAGAAATGGGAAAGAAGTAGTATTACTTGGAGAGGTAAAGGCACATCTTACCTCAACCGATATAAAAGACTTTTTGCCTTCTATTGAGCATTTCAAAGAATACTTTCCTGAATATAAAGAAGCAGAAATTATCACTTTGGTCTCGGGTATGTATGTGGCTGAAGAGGCAAAAAGATTTGCTTATAAAAAGGGGTGTTATATCCTTGCTCCAGCAGAGGATACAATGCAAATTCTAAATCCTAAGGATTTTAAACCAAAAGTATATTAACTAATGAAATACTTACAAAGAGGAGGTTTTTAAATTATGGCTATAAAAGTAGGAATAAATGGCTTTGGTCGGATTGGAAGGGGGGTTTTAAGGGCAGGAATTGATAATTCAAAAATAGATTTTGTGGCGGTAAATGATGTAACTGATGGGAAAACATTAGCCCATCTCCTTAAATATGACTCAAATTTTGGCATACTTAACAAAGAAGTATCAGCGACGGCAGATTCTATTATCGTTGGTGGTAAGGAAATAAAGGTTCTAAAGGTTAAAGACCCGCAAGAACTGCCCTGGAAGGATTTAGGGGTAGAGATAGTTATAGAATCAACCGGACATTTTACAGATAGAGAATCTGCTTCAAAACACTTGCAAGCGGGTGCGAAAAAGGTGATTATCAGTGCCCCGGCGAAGAATGAAGACATTACAATTGTGCTTGGTGTAAATGAGGACAAATACAACCAAAACTCCCACCACATCATCTCTAATGCCTCCTGCACCACGAATTGTTTAGCCCCGATAGTAAAGGTATTGCTGGATAATTTTGGGATAAAGCGGGGATTAATGACGACCATTCATTCTTACACAAATGACCAGCGAATTCTTGACTTACCACATAAAGATTTACGACGGGCAAGAGCCGCGGCTATATCTATGATTCCTACCACTACCGGCGCCGCAAAAGCCATTGGATTGGTTATTCCAGAACTAAAAGGCAAACTGCACGGCATTGCCATTAGAGTGCCAACTCCTAATGTTTCATTGGTAGATTTGGTTGTGGAGGTCGAAAAGGATGTAACTAAGGAAGAGGTAAATGCGGCAGTTAAATCTGCGGCTCAAGGAAAATTAAATAAATATTTAGAATATTGTGAGTTACCTTTAGTCTCAACGGATTTTAACGGTAACCCTAAATCCGCTATATTCGACCCGGAATATACCACAGTGATGGAGAATAACTTAATTAAGGTTTTAGCCTGGTATGATAACGAATGGGGGTATTCTTGCCGCGTGGTGGATTTGATTGAGTATATAATGAGTTAAACAAATTTAAGGAGGACAAATATGGATTTTAATAAATTAACTATTGAGGATGTGGAGATAAAAGGAAAACGCGTATTAATTCGTGTGGATTTTAATGTACCTTTAGATAATGGAGGGAATATTAGTGATGATACAAAGATAACCGCTTATCTACCCACAATAAATTATGCCTTATCCCACGAGGCAAAAGTTATCCTGATGTCGCATTTAGGCAGACCTAAAGGAAAGGTGGTGGAAAAATTAAGTCTGGCACCTGTAGCTTCAAGATTGAGTGAACTACTTAAAATAAAGATCAATTTTGTAAATGAATGTCTAGGAGAAAAAGTAAGAGAGGTGGTGATGGCGATGCACCCCAAAGAGATAGTTCTTTTAGAAAATTTGAGGTTTCATCCAGAGGAAGAAACAAACGACCCAAATTTTGCAAAAGAATTAGCCTCTCTGGGTGAAGTATATGTTGATGATGCCTTTAGTGCCGTCCATCGTGCCCATGCATCTATTTCTGCTATTACTCAATATTTCCCACAAGCGGTAAGTGGATTTTTGCTAAAAAACGAGATAGAATATCTAAGTCGTGTTTTCCTTCATCCAGATAGACCAATTTGTATTGTTCTTGGTGGTGCAAAGGTATCCTCTAAAATTGGCGTTATTGATAATCTTCTGAATAAAATTGATAAATTAATTATTGGCGGCGGTATGGCATATACCTTTTTAGCCGCTCAAGGTAAAAAGGTTGGAAATTCACTATTAGAAAAGGATAGAATCGAAGATGTAAATAGGATTCTAACAGATGCCACGAAATACAGGGTAGAAATTCTGCTTCCATCTGATAACCTCATAGCCGATGCGATTAAAGAAGAGGCAAATACCCAAATAGTAAATTTGGAAGATGGTATTCCTGATGGCTGGATGGGAGTGGATATAGGGCCACAAACTATGGAAAAGTTTGCTAATGCCTTGAAAGGGGCAAAAACTATATTCTGGAATGGGCCAATGGGTGTTTTTGAGATTGATAAATTTAATACTGGAAGTGCTACTATCGGAAAGGCAATTGTAGATACAGGTGCACTGACTATTGCCGGCGGCGGTGATACAGATGCGGTCATCGACAAATTAGGATTAATGAATCAAATAACACATATTTCTACTGGTGGCGGTGCCTGTCTGGAATTCCTTGAAGGTAAAGAGTTACCCGGAGTTAAAGTATTGACAAATAAAGAATAGAGGTAAAATCAATGCGAAGACCAATTATTGCGGCAAATTGGAAGATGAATAAAACAACTAAAAAGGCAATCCAATTTGTGACTGAGTTAAAGGAACAATTAGCTAATTATACAGGTGTTGAAGTGGTTGTATGTCCTCCTTTTACAGCTTTAAGTGGAGTAAAGGAAGTCTTGCAGGATAGTAAAATAGTTATTGGCGCCCAGAATATGTATCCAGAACCAGCAGGGGCAGTTACCGGTGAAATATCCCCTTTAATGTTGATTGATGTTGATTGTGAGTATGTAATTATTGGTCATTCTGAAAGACGAATACTATTTAATGAGACGGACGAAATAATTAATAAGAAACTTAAAGTCGCTTCTACTTATAGACTTAGACCTATACTGTGCATTGGAGAACACATCGAGGAAAGAGATGCGGGTAAAACTGAAAAGGTAGTCTATCAGCAATTGATTAACGGATTGGCGGATATAGGTAAAGATGATATTTTAAAAATGGTCATTGCTTATGAACCAATCTGGGCAATTGGCACGGGTAGAACCTCTACTCCAGAGGATGCCAATGCTATTCATAAATTTATTCGTCAGACTTTAAACGATATTTATGATGAAAAAGTTGCTTCAAAAATCAGGATTCAATACGGTGGTAGTGTTAGACCGGATAATATCGATGCCTTGATGTCCCAATCTGATATTGATGGGGTCTTGGTCGGTGGGGCAAGTTTAGATGTGCGGTCTTTTGTTAGAATTGTGAAGTTTAAAAGAGAGATTGTGTGAATCGTAACATTTTAGTAACTATTCACCGCAGAGACGCGGAGACACAGAGAAAAAATTAAAATCTATTGGCTATACACTTAATTCCATTTCTAATAGACCTGGACCTAATGTCTTATGTATTTCAATTACTGCACCAATATTTTTTCTGTTATCTGATTTATTTCCATGTTTTCTCTGTTCCTCTGCGTCTCTGCGGTGAATAGTTACACATTTTACCCAAAATCTTTATTAAAGACTTAAGGAGGTAAAAATAATGTCTGGACATTCAAAATGGGCTGGAATTAAACATCGTAAGGGCGCATTAGACGCTCAACGAGGTAAGATTTTCTCTAAATTAATTCGCGAAATCACCGTTGCCGCAAGAAGTGGTGGAGGTAATCCAGAAAATAATGCTCGACTTCGTATGGTTTTAGAAAAGGCAAAAGGTGAAAATATGCCTGCGGATAATATTAAACGCGCCATTCAACGAGGCACAGGTGAATTACCAGGAATAGTTGTTGAAGAGGTAACCTATGAAGGTTATGGACCCGGTGGGGTGGCAATGTTAGTCGAGGCAATGACGGATAATAAAAATAGAACTACCTCTGAAATAAGAAGAATTTTTTCACGAGGTGGCGGAAATATGGGTGAATCAGGCTGTGTCTCCTGGATGTTCCATAAAAAAGGTTGTCTATCGGTTGATAAAAAGGAGATAGGCGAAGATGAATTGTTAGAGATGATTATGGAAGCAGGGGTAGAAGATATGAAATTGGAAGATGAGGTCTATGAAATTACTACTGACCCACAAAGTTTTGAAGAAGTGAAAAACATCTTAACTAAAAATGGTCTTAAATTAAAATTCGCTGAGATTTCAATGGAACCCCAAAGCTATATTAAGATTGACGCAAATACGGCTCGAAGTGTCTTAAAACTGATTGAAGCATTAGAAGAAGACGAGGATGTTCAAGAGGTTTATTCTAATTCTGATATTCCAGATGAAGTTATGCAAGAATTACAACAAGGATAAAAGGGTGAGAATGAGAAACACTCAAACCTTAATCTCAAAATATGATTGTATTAGGCATTGACCCGGGATTAGCCACAACAGGCTACGGAATAATTAAAGACAATGAAAAGTTAGAACTGATTCATTATGGTTCTATAGAAACGAAGGCAAATCAACCTTTCATAATACGCTTACAGATGATATACAAGGAGATGAAAAAACTCCTGCGGCTATACAAACCGGATGTAGTTGTTATTGAAGAGATATTTTTCTGCAAAAATGTAAAAACTGCTTTACAAATTGGACATGTTCGAGGTGTAATAATGTTAGCCGCGATTGAGGCGAATAGTGAAATAGCAGAATACACCCCACTTCAAGTCAAGCAAGCACTTACCGGCTTTGGCAGAGCACAGAAAAAACAAATTCAGCAGATGGTTAAAATATTATTAAACTTAAAAACTATCCCAAAACCTGACGATGCCGCAGACGCATTAGCAGTAGCAATATGCCATATTCATTCCTCAAAAGTAAGCGTTCAGGCTGTAAGTAAGGGAAAATGGAAAAGTAGGGAAAAAGGGGGAAAATATTAAAGAATTTCATTTCAAATTTTTGGAGTCCTCAATTCCTGAAGCTGTCAGGAACAGGTTTATTGAAGATTGTGTGCTTTGTCAGTATCACAGAAACGAAGATCAAGCGAAGCGTCTAAATCTGGGACTCCGTTAAAAAAAAGGAACTTATTTTTGCAAAAACTATAATGCGGGAACGAGCAGAACAACTTTTAAATTCCTATACATAAGAATAAATTCCCCATTTTTCCATTATTTCCCCTTTTCCCTTCATTACACTCTGAACGGTTACGACACCAGCACTTGACCACTCATATTCCCACGCTGATTCTACCATCTTTACCCTGACTGGATTTAATTCTACATACCTCACCGCTGATAAAAGATGCTGCCCATCCATCGGAAATGAGGCAAAACGCCCCTGCCATAAATATCCTCGCCACCCTTCGCGCAAGTTTATCATCCGGCTGTAGCGACGATGTGTCTCTCCTATGCCTCGAGCAAAACTTTCTTCTATCTTCGGTACCGCAATCAAATGAACATGATTCGGCATCAAACAATACGCCCAAATCTCTATACCACTTCGATTGCACCATTCTCCCCGCAATTCAATATAATATTCATAATCTTCTCGATAAAAGAAAACCTGTTGCCCCCGATTACCTCGCTGGGTAATGTGATGTGGTACCCCTAAAACAGCAACTCTTGCTATCCGTGCCATAAAAATATTATACCAAAATAACACATTACTGGCAACTTAAAATTTAGTATTGTGTCCCCGGAATTGTCGTTTATTTTTGAAAGAACTTGTAAAAGCATTCAATATCTGGTGAAAACTTGCCGATAAATATAATAGGTTCATCTCTTCTCCTCCCATTATAGATTTAAATTCTTTCTTATTATCTTTAATCGGCTGGAGAAGAGATTTTTTTAGCTCTTTCTGAAAAATGACGAAACTATAGTTGTTTATGTGATGAAATTTTAAAAGCACTGGCGGTAAAAGATGATCCTCAAACACAAATGACCACGGCTGAAGTCATGACCACCGCCATAGTAGCAACTACTTTCTTTGCTGGAAATATCCAAACAAGCATGGACTTTCTTAAAGAGTATCATTATCTTCCAAATATGCTTAGCAAAAGTCGTCTAAACCATCGCCTCCAGGCTATCCCTAAGGATATTTGGAAAAGTTTTCCACCTGTGCAATTAGAAATAAAGGGATAATATTTTGGGGACGCAACATCTTCCTTAATTTTCTACCTGCACAGGTCGAAAGTTTTTTCCAAATACTTGCCGAGATTAACAAAAGTTCAAGTTCCACTCAATCAAATGAATATATCATTAGCACTTATTAACCAAAAACTTTACTTAGAATGGATAAAAGTCGACAACTACCATAGTGAATTAGGGGGTAGCGTGAGATTGAAACGCAGACTAAAGTCTGCGACTACCAATTACTCCTTATTTCTATTTTCTCACCCAGCGCAAAAGTGTAGGTTTAGAAATACCTAATACTTCAAGTGCTTTATTCTTACTTCCTACTTTTTCTACAGTTCTCTTAGCTAAAGACCGCAGAGTCTCATTCCATAATGAATTTCCTTTATATACTTTGATTAAATTATCAATTACCTCATCAAAGGTATTTACCCGTGATGATAAAGATGCAGGAAAGCTACATATCTCAGCAGGGACATCTTCTACATCCAGATATTCACCCTTTCCTCGAATAATCATCCTCTGAATAATATTTTTCAGCTCCCGGATATTGCCAGGCCAATCATATTCTATCAACAAGTCTATCGCCTTTTGAGAAATACCTTTAAATTTTTTGGGAATTTCTCTCTCATATCTTTTAATAAAATAATCGGCCAGGGATGGAATATCATCCTTCCTTTCTCGTAAAGGAGGAACATAAATAGGGTAGACATTTAAGCGATAGAAAATATCTACACGGAACTCACCTTTAGATATAGCTTCCTCTAATTTCTTATTAGAGGCTGCAATAATTCGCACATCCACTTTTATTGGTTTTGTTCCACTAATCCGCTCGAACTCTTTATTTTCCAGCACTCTCAATAGCTTTGCCTGGAGAGGAAGACTCATATCACCTACTTCATCCAGGAATATTGTACCTCTGTCTGCCAGTTCAAACTTACCTGGTTTGCCTTTAGGGTCTGCACCTGCAATTCCAGATCTTGGGGCATAACCAAATAATTCGCTTTCCAATAGGGTTTCCGGTATCGCAGCACAGTTTACTACAATAAATGAGTTGTCTTTTCGGCGGCTATTCTCATAAATAAGTTTAGCTACAATCTCTTTACCTACTCCATTTTCTCCTCTGATCAAAACTGATGCATCAGTCGCGGCTACCTCATTTATATTATCCCTGACTTTCTTAATACCCTCACTATTTCCCACCATCTCATCAAAACTACTCTTAATCTTTTCTCTTAAGTATTTATTTTCATTAGCTATTTGGTATTGATCAAGCGCCTTCTGGACTCTAATCCTGATTTCATCTATAGAGAAGGGTTTAGTGATATAATCAAAAGCACCTTCTTTCATTGCATTTACTGCATTCTCAATAGTACCATAACCAGTAATTACAATCACCATCGTAGATGGATTTATCTCTTTTGCCCTCTTAACAACTTGTAAGCCACATTCTTCATCTAAAGGACCGTCTTCTTCACAAGGCATTTTCATATCAGTAATGATTAGATCAAATATCTCTTCTTTTATCTTTGTTACTGCTTCAGTCTCAGTAGCTGCCTCCTTCAGTTGATGTCCCATCTTCTGTAAAGTAATACAGATACTCTCACGAGCACTGCTTTCATCATCAACTACTAATATTTTACTCAAACTATTAAACCTCCTTAAAATTTTAACCTTTATCTTCTACCTTAAATGGAAGAAGAACAGTAAAACTTGTTCCCTTTCTCTCCTCTGATTCAAAGTATATCTCTCCTCCATGACTGGTAATAATCTTATGGACAATCGCCAGTCCTAACCCTGTTCCTATCCCATTTTTGGTAGTAAAGAAAGGTGTAAAAATTTTATCCTGGATACTTTTGGGTATCCCGGAACCTGTATCACTTATCACAACTTTAATATATGAGTCTTTCTCATCATCTAAACTCAATAGAGTAGTACTCACTTTAAGTGTGCCTCCATTAGACATTGCTTGAATAGAATTAAGAATAATGTTTAAGAATGCTCCCTTCATCTGATTATAATCAAGTTCAATTTTAGGCAAGTCAGGGGTTAACTCACGCTCAATTTTAATCTTAGTATTCTTCCCTGCCTCTGCAACTAATAGGGTGTTTTTTAAGAGGTTATTTACATCTGTTTGGATTAGTTCTAATGAGAGTGGTTTAGAGAAATCTTTCAATTGGGTAATTTTATTCGTTAAATTATTTACCTCAGATAAGATTTTTCTTGTATATCGGTGTTTTGAATCATCAGGATTTAACTCCTCACTTAAATTCTCTGTAAATAACCTGATTCCTACCAATGAGTTCCCAACTTCATGCCCAAACTTTGCCGCTATCATCCCTATATCTGCCAATCTTTCACTCAACCTTGTTCGTTCCTCTAATTCTGAAATTTGAGTTATATCATTAAATATTCCTATGGCACCAACTATATTACCTGCACCATCGCACAATAAGGATGTGTTTACCTCTAATAATATCTTTCTGCCAGCATTCTCCACTAAAGTAATCTTTTTATTTCTAATCTTTTTTCCATTCTTCAAAGTCTTTATTAATATTTCAACAACGGACTTTTTAGATTCCGGAAGCACTTCGGTTATAAATCTTTCTTCCACATCTTCACTAAGCCCTATTATTTCACAGGCCCTTTTATTAATGGTAGTTATTCTCCCATCAGCATCTATCGTTAGAAGCCCACCTTCCATATTCTCAATAATATTCTCAGTTTCTTTCTTTAGATACCCGGCTAATTGTTCGCTTACTTTATCTTTCTGCCTTACAATATATCCACTTGTTATTGCAATAATATAGAGAACCAATATTCTGTCAATCACCAGAGAAGAAGCAAATGTTTTACTTATATCTTGTGAAGAAAAAAAACTCTTACTCTCCAGGGTTCCTGTATAATCCAGGAAGATTAATAATCCGTAAAGGATGGAGAAAATAGTAGCAATTATAACACTTGCAGGTAAGGATAATACTATACTGGTAACTATTACTGTAATAAAAGAGGCTAAATAAAAGGGGCTTTGAACACCATCAGTATAATGGATAGTCAAGAGATGAACCAGAATATCAACTAATAAGGTGCAAAAACAGACCTCCCTTAACCACTTTTTCCTTTTAACCAGAGCTATTGCTGTCAAATTTGAGAGAATGGTAACACCTGTACCTATAAAATATGCGGCCCATGGAATGGTCTGTTTCTCTATCATTACTGTAAGCCATACAACTACATTAACTGCCACGATCATAGTCCATCTTATGTTTATTAACAGCCATGCTTTTTTATCCATTTATCTTCACCGTTGCCTTCTTTTGGTCAATTACCCTCTGCCAAACTCGCAATGTTGTAAAACAAAGTATCGCAATACCAGGATATCCAATGATAACTTCATAGGGAATTCCAAGAGGCGAAATAGGAAAGACAATCGCATGGTAGTCCCACATATTCCAGGCCTTATAGCATAGTGTTTCATGAATACTACCGATAATACACATTGAGCCAGCATCACAGAGTAATAATAAAGGATCAAAAGGATTTATTTGAGGCTCCCCTTTTACCCCTCTATAAAACTCTTCTGAAACTACCTGGGAGAGAACCATTACAAAGAGCCAGCCGAAGAGTATTGATAGCGGAAGATCACGCCAGATTGGCATTGGACATTTGTATGTCCAGCACTGTTCTGTAAGAATCTCCCAACCAATTGCAAAGATAAGAACAGGTATCACCATTACCGGAATATTATATCTTTTTAGTAAAGAAATAACACTTACACATATAAGAAATTCCAGATAGATGATGAATTCACCATCAATAAGATAGCCCAAATTCCAGTAATATACTACTACCCCAATAAACGCCCCGAGTATCCCCCATCTCACCTCCCATTTATCTCCTTTAATAAACAGAGAAAGCACAAACAAAAATGCAATTCCAATAAAAAGGTATGTGTGTGACTGTAACATTTTTCATTCACCTCTTTTAAAATTTATATTGGCAGTCAATGATGTAGGTATCACTACCCCACCCATATTCTACTCCATTCAATGTTTCTGTATCACAATTGTGGAGATAGCAGATATCACACATCCATGAGTCCCTTTCATATCCCACCCCTAAAGAAATATATTTCTTATCTACATCTATAATCTTCGCAAAATCTACTCCTTTGGTTGGGACAGGAGATGGATCGCTAAAAGCTCCTATGCGTAGTGCCCATTGCTCATTAGCCCTGAACTCAAGCCCAATCCTCAGTCGATCAGTATTGTCCCAATTTGACCTCTTAGGCTCAACATCCTTTAGAAGTAAAGTACCCGTTCCTGGATCAATCTCAAAATCCACATCTTCTTTCATATCTACCCAATATGTCCTTACCCACTCTCCTGTAATAGTGAGTTTAGGGTTTATTCTGTATGCTATTCCCATACCAAGGGTTGCCGGATAAACAAACTTTTGGGTATAATCACTCTTCTCCACAACTGAAATCAAAAGTGGTGGAGGGGTAGTACTGGTTCCAATAGGGGATTGAATTTCAGCCGAACCAGCCAGGCTAAGAATAGAACCACTTCGATATACTCCACCAATTCTAATGTTTGCTCCCGGCTCGAACAATAGACCTAAAATCCCCTCTACCCCCATACCATTACCTCTCATATTGGAGTCAAAAATATAGTTATATAAAGCAGGAAGGGTAGGATGAGAATATTCCTTTTTAGCTTTAATTTCAAGACTTCCATAAACTAAGTTCAATCCTGTCCCGATTGAAAGCTCAGGCAGGAGTTTTTTAGACAGAGAGATATTGGACACAAGAATAAACAACTTATTAAAGTAGGAACCATAAATATCAGCATTAGAAGAGGCATCCTTCATTCTATCCTCCCACTCAAAGGCATAAGCATTTGGGGTGTATAAACCAGCACCAATAGTAAAGTTGTTATTACGCTGGTATCCTCCTACACCAATCAGATAATCATCTCCCCTAACTTTCTCCTTATTAAACCTGGAAGGTTCGGTGGGATAGGCAAATCCAAAAGGACCATCTGTCCCATTTGCTATCGAATTCTTATCTGTAAATTTTATTATGGGATACCCAATACTTATTCCTGCTTTCCTTTTATGAAGAGTAGCTAATCCGGCAGGATTCCAGTAGATAGCTGTCCAATCATCAGCCAGACCAATAAAGGCACCACCCATACTTACAGCCCTTGCTCCTAATCCACAGAACTCATAGCCACCAGCATGAAGCACAGGAATAGCTGCCATTATCCAAAATATCCCCCATATTACTACTAAACCTCTTTTCCTCATTTATAACCTCCCTCCACCATCTTCTATATATCTGGCAATACATTTAATTTCCTCTATAGTATAACATGTTGCTGGGGCAGAATAATCCCTTTTTACTATAAAGGTAGCGACCTCCCTTGCTGGCCAGGGTCTCTTCACTGTCTGAATTTCCCAGGAGCCATCTCCTTTTATCTTTGCAAAGGTAAATCCTTCTCCTCCATCTGCATAAGGATGGATGTACCATTTATCGGTTTTAACATACACCACCACCTTATACTGGCTGTATTGGCTCTTATCTAAACCAAATACCCTTCCACGAATATAACTATCTGGCACTATCTCATCTATTTTTATCGACACCTCTTCTTCTTCAATAACTTTTAGTGACAGATAATCCCAGAATAGCCATCTACCAGAATTTGGAGGACTTGCATTCTCTAAGATGAGTGTATTTGTACCGGATTTTGTCTTCGCGTTATCTATTTTGATCTCATGCGTCTTCTCTTTATCCAGGATACTCTTAGAGGTAGAAAATTTGTATACACCAAGCGATTGTGGTTTTTCACCATTAGCCAGGGTAATTACTCTTATTGAAAAATCATCTCCAGCTCCACCACAGGTGTCAAGGATTAGGGCTAAATCTTTATCTGCCTGTTCCTCAGTAAGAGAATAGTGAATATAGATTGGGGTTCGTTCTCCATCATTTATCTCTTTAGGGAATTCATCCGGCGGGTCCCCTCCATTATAATGCCAGGGGAAAGGACCAGGGAATTTTGGTAATTGATTAAACTCCCCAAAGCTATTATCATCCTTACCAATTTCCCAGATTAAGGGAGATAATGGAGGAAGAATCTCAGAAAATAACTGACTTCCTAAACAATCAATCTTCTCAGGAATATTTTTATCTTGTTCTTCAAAGGTAATAATCTTAGATGTTCTTATAGTAAGCTCTATCATATTTATGAGTCTCACAATCACTATTATTTGCTTATTCAACTTTGTAATCTTGCCTGTGGCATAAAAATTTGCCCCTAATCCTTTCAACTCTATTATAGTTTTAGAATCTATTATCCCTTTCATCTCTTCATTAAATGCTATCACATCCAAAATCTCTGGTATGCTTTCTCTTTCAATAATTTCTATTCTATCTCCTCCATACTTCTTAAACGCAGTGGTTAATAAATCAGGGATTGCCCACTGCTCAACTTCTTTAACCCCTGAGATATTTTTAAATTCTGGGGCTACCAGTATCCGAATCTGGTCTCCTTGAGCAGAGGATGGGACTGAGCAGCTAAAGAACAAGATAGCCGCTGCACATAAAACAGTAAATCTTTCTTTTGATATATTTAATCTACACATCTTAACACACCTCCTATAATATTTTTGTAGGGACAACCTGACAGAGGTGCTACCTCCTTGTAGTTGTCCATTGGTTCAAATTTCGGCTTAAATCCTTTCACCTCCTTGCATCTAAAACTCTCCTCAAAGTTTTTACTTCTTGTTCAGCTTCTTCAATAGTTTCCGGTCCTAATTCCGGTTGAACACCATGACTGACCAGTATATCTTTCATCTGTTCTGCACTTACTCCAGCAATAATAGCTGCCTTACCTACAGAGATTCCTCAAGGAAGATCAAACAATCCTTCAATAGTTTGGGGACAGTCTTTAGCTTCAGTATTTCCATGAATAACTAAAATCCCTTTTCCTTCTTCTACTAATAGTTCCTGGTGAGGCAAAAAGCCACATTTTTCATAGATCACCTCAGGAATGTGCACCTTTTGTCCCTCTCCTTTTTCCAGAATTAATCTCTCCATAAATTGACACTTCCTTTGCTATTTGGAATACTTTGGATAGTGTTATTCAAACCAGGCCGTTACTTTTAAATCCTTTATTTCACCTGACCCAAAGACAAATCCTAAAAATTCTCCTTTTTTAGTCGGGAGCATTCTTTATAATCTCCTGTTTTGTTTCTGTATAGATAACATTCTCTCTCCAGTTCCTTTCTGTCCGTAATTTCTCGATCAGTTCTAACACATCATCATAGTTTAACAAACTTAACAAGAACAAGGTAATGAGGAAGAATGTGCTATAATAGGTAAGAATTTTATCCCCAATACGCTTAATTGCCTTCAGGTCATCTGTAATTAGAGGAAGTTCTTTATCTCTTGCCAAATTATAGCACTCATTATCTACTGGGTCTAAGTACCGGATATTTTCTTTCAATCTTACCTCTTCTATAATAAAATTTTCTTGATAAGTAAGAATTTTTTTAGCTATCCTGCCTAATCTATCCTCATACCTTGTAAAATCTTCCAATTCTCCTATTACACCTTTAGGGACTACAATTTCAGCAATAGAAAGGACTGGCTCAATCATCTCTATTAACCCTAAGGAGATTAAAGCTGATGTATCAATGATAAACCTATCTTTTGTGAATTTGCTTTTTGAGTTTTTCTGCATATCTAATTCCACCTTTAACACTCCTTTTTGCAATTGTCTTTAAATCTTCTACCTCTTTGACAAACTCATCTCCTAACAGGCTCTGTAGACCATCTTTTGTAATAATTCCTTTGAGGTAAAGATTACACACCTCCGAGAGTAATCTATCTTTTTCATAGTGAATTAAATTAGTTAACGCTGTAGTTGTCCATCTATCAGGAGTCGAATCATTCAGTTTAGAGATAATAGTTATATCTCTTAATATCTCCTTTGGAACTTTAATTTCTAATTCTGTTACTTCCATTTTGCAACACCTCCTTTTCTTCATTGAAATCTCCACTTCCGTATCCTCCAAGTGCTCTGGATATTAATGAGCCAGAAGGAAGATCAAACAATCCTTCAATAGTTTGGGGACAGTCTTTAGCTTCAGTATTTCCATGAATAACTAAAATCCCTTTTCCTTCTTCTACTAATACTTCCTGGTGAGACAAAAAGCCACATTTTTCATAGATCACCTCAGGAATGTGCACCTTTTGTCCCTCTCCTTTTTCCAGAATTAATCTCTCCATAAATTGATACTTCCTTTGCTATTTGGAATACTTTGGATAGTGTTATTCAAACCAGGCCGTTACTTTTAAGTCCTTTATTTCACCTGGACCAAAGACAAATCCTACCTTTCGTAAAACTCCGTTAGAAACTACTTTTTCCGGAATCTTGTAACTAAATGTTCCATCAGCTTTGTAAATAAATTCCGGATCATCCGCCCGTACATTTCCATCCTCACAGTGTAGTCCAAAATCTTCAACTCCAACTATTATCTTAAGCATCTTATTCATATTGAAGAATTCAGACTTATTGCTTCCTTCGATCCTGACGGTTAGAGTTCTTCTTTCTCCTATCTCAAAATAACCAGCTTTTGTATATCCTCTATAACTACTACTCAACCCATTTGCAACAAAGTAACTTCCATCTGGAGATGGTTGTATTTTTATGTTTCCAAATGGATAGAATCCTACACATCTTATTGGAACTGGTTTTGCTTTTTCATCAATTATAAGTGACAGATAATCCCAGAATAGCCATCTACCAGAATTTGGAGGACTTGCATTCTCTAAGATGAGTGTATTTGTACCGGATTTTGTCTTCGCGTTATCTATTTTGATCTCATGCCTCTTCTCTTTATCCAGGATACTCTTAGAGGTAGAAAATTTGTATACACCAAGCGATTGTGGTTTTTCACCATTAGCCAGGGTAATTACTCTTATTGAAAAATCATCTCCAGCTCCACCACAGGCGTCAAGGATTAGGGCTAAATCTTTATCTGCCTGTTCCTCAGTAAGAGAATAGTGAATATAGATTGGGGTTCGTTCTCCATCATTTATCTCTTTAGGGAATTCATCCGGTGGGTTCCCTCCATTATAATGCCAGGGGAAAGGACCAGGGAATTTTGGTAATTGATTAAACTCCCCAAAGCTATTATCATCCTTACCAATTTCCCAGATTAAGGGAGATAATGGAGGAAGAATCTCATAAATTAACTGACTTCCTAAACAATCAATCTTCTCAGGAATATTTTTATCTTCTTCTTCAAAGGTAATAATCTTAGATGTTCTTATAGTAAGCTCTATCATATTTATGAGTCTCACAATCACTATTATTTGCTTATTCAACTTTGTAATCTTGCCTGTGGCATAAAAATTTGCCCCTAATCCCCTCAACTCTGTTACAGTTTTAGAATCCACTATTCCTCTCATCTCTTCTTCAAATGCTATCACATCCAAAATCTCTGGTATGCTTTCTCTTTCAATAATTTCTATTCTATCTTCTCCATACTTCTTAAACGCAGTGGTTAATAAATCAGGGATTGCCAACTGCTCAATTTCTTTAACCCCTGAGATATTTTTAAATTCTGGGGCTACCAGTATCCGAATCTGGTCTCCTTGAGCAGAGAATGGGACTGAGCAGCTAAAGAACAAGATAGCCGCTGCACATAAAACAGTAAATCTACCTTTTGATATACTTGAACTAAACATTTTAAAGCACCTCCTATAATATATATTTTTGTAGGGACAGCCTGTCAGCTGATGTATCAATGATAAATCTATCTTTCGTGAATTTGTTTTAACCTTCTTTGTTCTAACCTTCTTTCTAAATTATTCTGTCCCCTATCTATTGCTTTATGAAGTATATCCAAAAATAACTGACTTGCTAATAATTTAAACTGACCTGCTAATAATTTAAATTGTGTCGTAATATCCTGTCCATTAATCTTCATAGTTCTGCATGTGTCTATAGTAAGTTCTGGGATATATACAATCTTTGCAATCACTATTATTTGTTCTCCTAACCTTATAATTTTGCCAGTGGTATAATAATTCGCTCCTAATCCCTTCAACTCTGGTATAGTTGTAGAATCTATTACCCCGCTCATTTCTTCACTAAAAGCTATCTCATTTAAAATTTTTGTTATGTTCTCTCTTCCAACAATGCTAATCATCTCTCCTCCATACTCCATAAAACCCTCAATTAATAAATCAGGAATATTTCTTACCAGCTTATCAAGTTCTTCAGTCTCTGTACCATGTTCAAATTCTGGTGTTACCAGCATTCGGATATTAATTAACGTTCGGATATCAATCTCTTGAGCAACACTAACCCGTGAAATCAAACAGCTAAAGAATAAAAGAACTACTATCCATAAACCGCAAAACTTACTTTTTGATGTGTTTGAACTATGCATTTTAAACTACCTCCTCCTACTTAAAAGATTCTATCTTTCTTTCTTACCTTTGCTTTTGTCCTCTTCGGGATGTCTAAATGTGAATTCCACTCCATCCTCGGTTATCTTAATTTTTCCTCCTACTCTCACTATCACTATCACTAACCCAAGGATTATCACATACATTAATATTAATAATAACCCAACTGGATGTTTTTCAGTATCTTGGGAAGATTTCCCCTTTTCGTCCTGATGAAAACTTTGGTCTGTTGTAGGAACAATTAGTTTTATTTCATTCTCTCCTTTTTCCAATTTTTCCAAGTAATATTGAAAGTGGAAACAAATATCCTCACCCTCCTCTGTTAGAATCTCTTCTTCCTTCTGAACCATAATATAGAGACAATATCTATCATAATTCTTACCTATACACTCCTCAAAGTATTTTTGCATTTTAGTCCTTTTGACAAATGTATAGCCAGTTGCATCAGTTGGAGGTAAGGGATAAATATAACTTATATCTCTTTCCTGGATATCCCAATACCCTATTTTAACTTTGGCATTTGGAATTGAGAATTCCCGACCATTAACTGATTTAACTATCCGTATTCCTATAATATCCTCCATGGAAATGATATAAAATAACATTATAGCCATGACTACATTAAGAATTATAGAAATTATAAGGAGATATACTACTAAAAATTGTTTTTTCAAATTTTTACCTCTGTTAAATATCGTTGAATCTGGTCAATCACTAAGGATTTAGTATCCAAGATAGAAAATCGTCTCCATCTTTTGAGAGAGATTATCTGGATAGTACATAACACGGGGTATACCAATTGATCCTGTCCCCTTCTTCTATTCTTTTGATATCTTCCATCTCCTTATACCCTTCTTTTTTCAATATCAGAGTATGTCTTCCTGAAGAAATACTTAGTGTCGTGGGGGTTATTCCTCTAAAGTATTCTCTATCTGGCTCTGAGCACCTCAAATATATCTTAGCTCCTGGTGGATCTGAAGTAACGGTGAGATTATACCTTTCATTTAAAGGTGTTAGTGGTGCACTAATACCTTCTGGGGCTTCACCCTCTGTGATAGTAATTTCCTTTCTCCAAACTTCATAACTATCTTTAGCTATCTCTATTAAATGTATTCCTACAGAGACATTTATAGATTTAGGTGTCTTGCCCTTCATTTCTCCATCTAAATATATTTCAGCCCCCGGCGGTATAGAGCTAATAGTTAGAGTCTGCTCTGTTGGTGGGCTTGGTGTTGTTGATGGCTCTGATGGTTGCGGAGGTGGTGTAGGAGAAGGTATCTCTTTTCGTATTTTCACTGCTAATGTCCCTATCTTAGACTTATATGGTATATGTTGCAGGGTAGTATATGCATCCTTTATTTCTCCTTTAATCATTATGGCTGCAACTTCAAATTCTTCACCATCTCTTGGAGGATACCCTTCGCCACCTAAGTATACTTCTTTAATCTCCCACTCTTTTGCAGGGACAATCCCTGGCTTTTGGGTTTGCCAGGTCTCCCATCCTACAGAGCGGTTAACTATAAATATCCTCCAGTCCCGAAATTTCTCCACATCTCCTTTTATCTCTCCTTTAATGGGAATACTTATTGTTTTTTCTCTTGAAAGAATTTTACTCGGAAGGTCTGTTATGGTCAATTCTACTGGCCGAACATACATTATTACAGGAATAATTATACCTATTGAAATACATAGTGTTATACAGATTCTCCAGACCATTTCGAGCATTCTACCCTTTTCCCTTTTTTCTTTAATAGTAATCATTGCTGCTATGGCTGCTGGAATTGCAAGAATAGTACGAATAATGCCAATAATTATTTCCATCCTTTCACCTCATATATCAATCTATCACATTCTTACAAAAAAGTCAAGAATTATTCATTTTTTATAAGAGGGACCTGGTTATGAGGAATACCATTGAAACCATCAAATGACATAACATAGATGTCTTTCTCTTTACAGCCTCGTTGGAGGAAATATTGTTTCCAGAAGTCATGGATACAGTTCTCTTTTTCGGGTGGTTTAACTACACCAGCCGGATAGACCAGCCAAACTTTTACCGTGTGAAAGATATTTTGCTCTTCGGCTATGGGAAGTGGAAGATGTGTGAAAGATTTTGATTCTGGTTCCTGCTGGTATAAGTCATCAGGTTGCCATTGATGCATGTCACCAACAACAATAATAAATTTTTCTTTCATATCCTTATGTTCTTGAAGATATCGGAACCGTTTTGAAATATAATTTAGTGCACCTAAATATGCGCTAAATCCTCCCTCAGCTGGATGTAATTCCTGAATCTTTTCTCTATACTCTTTTACGACCTTTTCAACTGTTACCCATCGCTCCTTTAAACCTTTCTTCCATTCTTGTGGCAGGTCTTTTCCCTCTATCAGGCATTTAAGAACATTCTGAGGTACTGGAGGTAGTTTTTTAGATTGTTGGTTTTTGAAGATTGAGTTGTTGAATTCATCGAATGTTGATGTGCCGATAGTGTAACAAAATATCTGGTCACCTGGTCCCAGAGGAGCGAAGTCAATATATTCCAAATTATGCAGTTCAGGGAAAATATGGTCTATAATAAGGTACTTTGCCTTATCCAAAAATGGTGCTATTCCGTCCATTGAGGCAGTTGTGTCAATCAAAATATAAATCTCACGGGCATAAATCTCCTGACCTTGTTGAAGAGGTGGATGAGTTCCTCGCCAGAAGAGCCATAAAACGCTTCCTACTATACCAACTGGAAGCAAGATTGCAAATAAGGTTACAATTATTTTTTGTATTTTTTTCATTTCCTTTTCCTCCTTAATTTTTATTAAAGAACTGAAGAACGATAGAATATGAATTTCATGACTTAAGACGAATCTCAGAAATATTCTAATTTACTACTTTAAAAAATTATAAAAAATCTGTGTTCATCCGTCTAAATCTGTGTCATCTGTGTTCTATTCTTACAGCTATTTTTAGATGGAATAGCTTTGAACAGCTTTTCTAAAAGACGAAATATCTTTGCCAAAATATAAGTTGGTGCAATCAAGATAGCATAGACGAAAACCCAGGTAATGAAATCAAAAGTTAGGTGGGTAGCCCAAAAGAACCCCAGGGTCTCTATTCCCGCGATAAAGGCGGCCGCTGCACCCAATGCAAAAGGTATCAAAGATTTCTCCTGGGCAATATCTGTGTAAAATTGATAATACAGGATTGCCTGGAAACCCCATAGACATATAGTTACCAGGAAAAGCATAAAAATAAGGGAGGCGAAAAAGAAGTAATATGCAAGAGACTTATCTTTAATACCCGTTGATTGGGGGGTATCTTGTATATCCCCAGTATATTGAATGGTTATGTGGAAAAGCATACCTGCCAGTCCTATAAAAATGATTAGAAGCAACGCTAAACTACGACTTTCCCTAACAGGTAAACCAAGCACTTCTTGAAGGACATGAGTGTAGATTGGGAAATAACTGACTATCCCAAAGAGCATTAATCCAAGAATGATGAGTCCCACAACTGACTTTACAGCATGAGGTTTTGGTACAGATTGAATCTGCATACGAATCCCACCATTTGTTAATCCTAATTCTTTATTCATTATTTATCACCTCTCTTTTACCATAAATTGACTCAAAAGTCTCTGCTAAATACCCTGATAGAATGGAAGGTATCTGAAAGAAATATTCCAATATAGCGAGCACCAGGAGTGATAGCAAAGCAATAATTATCCAGAAGAGCCATGATTTCCAACTATTGCTCTCTCCTTTTTTACTTACAGATACTTGAAGCTTATTGATTCCTGTTTTAGTTTTTTCAGATACATTCACTCCATATATAGTTGGAGAGGCTTCCAGGGTGTAGTTTCTCCACCAGGAGTATGGTCCGTATTTTCCCGGAAGCATCCCTTTTGTAACAATAGCGATGATTTCATATTCCTTCAGGGTGTCTTCTTCTTTTTTATTTTCTCCCTGAAAGATGGCATTTGGCACTTCCCATGTGTTTTCACGCACGAGTGCAGGACCATAGAAACTCCAAATTCCTCTCCCCCTCTTATGAATTCCTACCCATATCTGTGTGCCATTTGGTAGATTCTCCACTTTCCCTTCAATATATCCATTATTTGGCACCTGTATCTTACGACCAGGATGTACTTTTATTCCTGCAATTCGGGAAATAGAAAGTGTAATCTGGGATATTGGATTTTTTCTCTTACCAGTTATCTTTATGATCAGAGAAGGAGAAACCGCAAGAGCACTTTGTCTCAACAAATCGTAGCCAACTACACCAAGAGGTAGAGTTGCGTTAGATACAACACAGATTAGTTCAAAACAATTTGTTTTATTATTGCCCATTGATATGGAATTCAAACCTTTTAGAGTCCATGTGCCGTTACATACAAAAGCCGGTCCATCCTGAACTATCCATTCTCTGGTATCCAGGGGAGATAAGATAGTCCATAAAGATGCTCCCTGAGGAAGGTATTTAACTGTTCCTTCTATTTCTATTATATCCTCCAGAAACGGTAATTCGAGAAATCTGTCTACATTTACTACATATGCATCTACTATATCAGCCGGGCTCCTTCCATAAAAAGTTTGTTCTCTTCGTTCAATTCGCTTGATTCGTTCGATGGTAACCTTTGGAATTCTTTCAGGATCATCCAACAATGGCAATTTTTTAACAAACACATGAATTTTAGGAGAAGATACAATAAAACTTTCTCTCCATGTCGGACGATTAACAGTACCAGTATCCAATAGCTCTTTAGAAACAATAGCGAATATATCAAAATCTGTCCAGGTAGGATTTGCTTGATCCGCAATGAGAATTCCCTTCATTTCCCATTTAACACCATTTACCTCAGCAGGGCCAAAGATTCTCCATTTATCTGTTCCTGGAGCATGAACAATTATGTATATAAAAGTTTCTCCAGATTGTGGGCTATGAGGAAGTCTTACTGTGCCAGCTACCCCAGCCGCAGGTGGTATAACTGCGGGGTCTTCTGGAGTAACACATTGACCATTGATAGTGGAAATCCAAATACCATGAATATCTTCTGATAAGACTTCCCGTGCAGGTATTGTTACATTAACAGGCGCAGAGATAGCATTAGCTTTCTTTTTCCATTCATCAGCATAAACTTCATTGCTCGATAGGCTCTCCCCTTCCTTTAACACTATGGCACGGAGTGTGACATTCCTTCCTTGATAAGCTCCCTCACCTAACCGAACTCCAGGAAGCGTCCATATTCCTTTATCATCTTCCCTTGCATGACTGTAGCAACGCCAGAGATGTGTTCCCTGAGCATTTACCAGCACCCAAATTCTTGAGCCTTCTTCACAATCCCATACATCAATCTTTACATCTACTCCTCCAGCCTCATCAAGGGTATCCAGAATAATATCACTTTTATCTTCAACCTTAATGTTTGCAACCGATACAATAGAGATAGATATAGGTTCTGAAGTTGGTATCGCGGTATCCTGTCCCCAGACCATGGAGTATAAGGTAAGAAATATTCCTATCCAGTAAACAAAATGTTGAATTACCTGCAAAATAACCGCCTCCTTCAAAGGGATTTTTATTTAAAACGATCCTCCAGTATAATATACACCTCACGGGAGAGAGCAATAACATTTTCATCATTTGGCTGTTCAACCTCTCCTCTGGAAACTGCGGCTATAACCATAAGGTGTTGGTCAGCATTTCCAAAATTGACAGGGGGTAACTTCCAATAATAATCACCTACTCGGCTTGCTCTTCCCTTCAGTATCCATGTTCCTTCTCCATTACTGAGTTTAATAAATACCCACATTATATAATCCCTTGGAACAGCATGACCATCAGTCATTTCAATTGTTCCTTCTATACTGTTAACTTTACATACCCGATATTCTTTTTTACCATCTACTGGTTTATCATCAATCATAGTAATGACAATATTTATCCTATCTACTCGTATCACTTTGACTTCAGGTGATAGAGCAAGTATTGAGTCTTGTTTATATTTCTCCCATAGAGAGGGAAGGACATGTCCCTCTGGTAACCGTTCTTTTGACACAATGCTATATACTAAAAATTTCTTTCCTGTATCAACGAGTCCCTCACGACCAAAGTAGCCAATCCCTTTCCAAATTTTACCTTCTCCTTTACCTATATCGGACATAATCCAGCGGTCAGAGCCCTCTACAGGCTGGACGACTACCTGCACAAATGCATCTTTTGTTTTACATACCTCACCACTCAGAGTTTCCTTGTGTGCTACCGGGATAAATTTCCCTGGTATATAAGGCTGTTCTGCTACAGATTGTTCCCCTATGTAGTCAATCCGTATATGTGACACTATTGATTGAGTACCCTCTATTGGATTGCGTACCGCATCCACCTGGTTAGAAAGTGCAACAGAATATCTCTGTAATGTATCGTAGTCTATTACACCTTCCCGTATAAGTTTATTTTTAGAGACTACGAGAGTAACTATCTTAAACCGCTTCCCATAATCTGACTTTTTCCCAAACCGAAACCTTGCTATTTTCCAATTACCTTCTCTTTCAGGTCCAGTTACTACTTCTTGCACTCTCCATGCCTCATTCCCTTCTTGCTGTATAGCAACTTGAACCTTCATATTTACTGATTCATTACTATTAAGGTTGAATATCTTACCTCTTATATCTTCAATATGACTCACTGAGATTTCTCCTGGGTCTATTTCCTTCTGACCGATTGAGGAAATCTCTATCCTGAGCTGAGCAAGAACGATAACTGGCAGTAAGAAGATTAACAGCCACCCCAGAATGATAGAATAAGCTATCTTCTTCATCAAATACCTCCATCTTTATTACCTTATCTATAAAACTGTTTTTTACTGAAATATATAGCAATTTTCATGCCAACTTTAATCCAAATTCAATTAACTTCATCTATTACATACAGTTAGTTCCCTTTTCCCTTATGTCTAACTTCTTCTCAAATATCTTTTGTGTATCCAAAAACTTCTTTTCTAACTATACATTTTAGTAAGTATAGTGAACTACTTTAAAATTAAGTTGATAAATTTCATTATCACCTTAATCCTTTCTTCTATCAAAGAAGGAAGGGAAAATAAATATGTCTCCCTTTCCTTTGGGTAAAAATAGTTGGGATGAGAAAGTATTTCACCTTCCCTTCACCATATTTTATAGCAAAAAACATGCTAACATACGAGAAATTAGTTAAGAAGGTTCTTAGATGGTTTAATTTCAATAGGTTATAAATTACAGGCTAAGTGAGGATACTTTTTCCTTCTTGCTCTAAAAAGTAACGATTTGTTACCACTATGAGAAAGATTCGTTACTATCCCAGGGGCTCTACTTTAACTGATGTTTCCAAAGGAGGGAGGGACAGTAGATTCGCTCCGATAAGGTTGTGTTGTCCTTATCCTTATCGCTCCTATGAGCTCCTCCGACTGCTTATAAAACACCTTGCTACTTCTTATCGTTACCCACAAGTCCAAATATAGTTAATTGACAATTATCAATTAGCCATTATCAATTCACAATTAATATTTGATGTTGACAAAATTAACAAATAATGGTCAATTGTTAATTGTAAATTGTCAATTGTTAATTATTGGGGGCTGCATATCTCTGTTATTTCGCAGTACTTCCCCTCAAAAATCTTCCCTTTCAAGATGTAGGTAACGATAAATTGCTACTTCGGGTTTCCCCTTATAAGTAAGCTGAGCATGTCCCACCAGTCCTGAAGAGTAAAAAATCTTCGCACAAAAACTCTTTGTAATAATCCAATTTTTTATCCCTCCAAAATTTTTTAAAAAAATATTTGTATTTTTACACTTTTTATGGTATAATCATAATATATACTATTATGATTTATTAGACTTCTGCAAAATGAGAATTTTTGCTTTATTTGTCATTCATGCGTTCTTTATGTCATTCCTGCGGAAGCAGGAATCCAGAGGTACAAAGAATGGATTCCCCCTGATTAAGCCTATTCTCCCTGAATTTAGCTTCACATATATTATCAATGTAAAGGAAATAAAGAAGGATTGGGTAGAAGAATATAAGATAGAGCCTGTATTAATAGAGACATTTGTAGATAGAGAGCGATTTAGTGGAGTTTGTTATCGAGCGGCTAATTTTGAATATATTGGTGAGACAAAGGGGCGTGGTAGGCAAGATTGTAAACATGAGCATAAGGTGTCAGTGAAAGGGATATATCTTTATGCATTATGTAAGGATTTTCAAAGGTTGTTATGTGGAGGGCAGGTATTAGAGAGAGAAGAGGCGAGTGTGTCTGAAGATTGGGCAGAGGAGGAATTTAGGAAGGCACGATTAAGAGATTTGAGATTGAAGAAGCGGTTGATGAAGATAGCGAGGGATTTTTATGCCAATCCCCAGGGGAATATACCCCTTAACAAAACTGGGGCGTGAAGTTCCGGATGTGTCCTGTAGCGTATTTTTCGAGGAGGCAGAATGAAAGGTATTAGTTGCATATAAGACCCAAAATCCACATCCACCAGTAACTCCACCGAGTTTAAGAGAAGCGGTTCGGATGGTAGCAAGTTTGGGAGGGTTTTTAGGGCGTAAAAGTGATGGTGAACCTGGAACAAAAACACTATGGTTTGGTCTTCAACGTCTTGATGATATCACTGCTATATGGAAAATTTGTAATCTGATATGTACTTCTATTCCACCTTAGTTTTGTCCAGCAAAAGATGTGGGTAAAGATCAGGCTGGGGGATGGGGCATTCCCTTTGGGAAAGGAGGTTCCCCCAATGGGAGCTGGGGCAAAGCCCCAGAACATCTTCCTTAATTTTCTAATTGCACAGGTGGAAATTTTTCAATCGCTAATTCTAATTCCTTTTTTATCTCCGGGTCATTTTCTTCAACTACCCATTTCTTAAATTCGTTAATGACTGTTTCTTTCCGTAATTCACCTAATCCATAGATAGCGGCTAATTGCAATTTTTTATTATTACCTTTAGCCATTTTTAATAAAGGGTCAATGACTTCATCGAATTTTAAGTTAGCCAGTGCCACTGCCGCGGCGATACGCATATTTTCATCCTCTGTTTCATCGGTTAATATCTTTTTCAGTGGAGCAATTACCTTTTTAGTTTCCATTTTAGATAAAAGTTGGGCTAAGACAAATCTAAGTTTCCAATCCTTATTTTTATCTACCAATACCTCAATTATCATTGGTGCCGCGGGTTTACCCACAAATCGTAGGTAGGATATTTGAGGTTTTCCAATAGTAAATATTTGATTGATATCATTTGTGGAATTACAGGCTTTTTCTAATAATCCAATCTCACGCCAGATTTCCTTTTTTATATCATCCCTAATTTCCTGTTTTTCTGTCCTTTTAAAGGTATGACTAATCCACAGAAACATAGTGATTAAAATTATGGCAAAGATAAGAATTCTTACAAGTGGATTTTGTGGCTTTTCCATCTAAAACTTCACCTTTGTTGCAAATGATGAGGTTTGGGATTTATTCCCAATGTTATCATAGACTTTTTGATAGATATAACTTAAAGATATGTTTTTTGATAACTCAAAATTTATTTTTTCTGTAAGCGTACTATTCGGCGCATTAAAATCAAGCAAGTGATACCCTTTTTGCCTTCTTTCATGGTCATAACAGAAGAGAACAGAGATGTTTTGTTTAATAATAAGTTGAAACAACTCTTTTTTTAAGAGTAATTCCAGATGTAATCTTGGGGCTATTGTTTCTTTCAGGTCTTCATATCCTGAAGAGAGCAAGATTAATCTGGCTATATCCAGATTAGCACCTGAATACCATCCTGTCTGGCTTTCTGCCTGCTGGATGCTGGAAGTCCCATTTCTTCTTACTTCATATAACGGATTAAATAGAGCCGGGACAAAATTAGAATCTAAGTCTCTAAATTCTGTTTTATAACCCAGGATAGTATTAACTGAAACAAGGTTTAATTTTCCTCCCAATCCTACAGATAATCCATCACCAAAACCAGATATTTTCGCATAATCTGTGTAAAAACCTAAAACCTTCTCATAAATTGGCAACTCAAAATCTAATCCATAAACACTCAAATTATCTTTGTCCCCAACTTGAGGTTTTGTGTCATTAACATAGGTTGCTCCAATAATAATTTTGCAAAGTAAAGGATTATTTAGATTTTTTAATGGTAAAAAGTAAATTCTACCTCCATAAAGTCGTGGGTCAGTAATATCATTAATCAATGTTTCTACGCCACCGTTTTTAAAATTAATATCTATATTTGCCCCGAGAAAATTTTTGCTTGTATCTGTTCCTTGATTAGAATATCTATCCACAATGAACCCATGTCCTAATGTTGCTTCTGATAATTTTCCCAGATAAATGTATAGCGGACTGTCTTCCTTATTTGCCCAACGAATATAATGGACGATATTACCCACTTCATCCCAATCTTCCTCCCGAAAGCCATCTTCCTCATTCCACCGACACAATAGATTTAATCCAATTCCAAATTTACCCCGCTTAAATTCAGGATGGAAAACTATTTCATTATAATAATCTCCATCAATCATTCTGACGCCAATTACACCAGCCCACCGCCATTCTTTTTGTTTGCCTTCACCATAACAAATTAGTGGAAAAAAGAATAAAGAAATAATCATTGACAACCAAATAAATTTTTTATAATTCATTTTATCTTCCTCCATTGAAGTTGGTAATTGGTAATTGGTAATTGGTAATTAAATATCGTTTGGATGAGTTCACGACGAAGCCATTCAACCAATTACCAGTTACCAGATTTTACTCATGATATTCCCGTATGACCTTTACGGCTATTCCACCACGGATATTCCAGACTACCTCGATTTTTGCCCATTTAGGTTGGACTATGGTAACAAAATCATCAAGTATTTTATTGGTAGCGTGTTCTTGAAATATTCCAATGTTCCGATAGCCCGTAAGATAAAGTTTCAATGCCTTTTGCTCTACCAGAAATTTATTAGGTTTATACGCAATTGTCAAGGTCGCAAAATCTGGCAGACCTGTCCTGGGACAAACAGTAGTCAATTCATCGGTGCTTAATTCCACAATGTAATCTCTATCCGTATATTGATTTTCCACCACCTCTAATTCAGGTGTAATTTTCAAACCCCGTATTTTATCCTGTTTTCCTTCATAACCTGTTTTTGCCATATTATTTTATTTCCTCCGTTGTAACGGTTCACCGCAGAGACGCAGAGAAAAAATTAAAATCTATTGGTAACTATTCAGCCACAGATGAACACAGATGAAACACTGAGAATTCGTGAATCGCGTCCGTAATCAAGCTGAAGGTTTTTGCTCCTGTTGTCCTCTGCCTTCTGCCCTCTGCCCTCTGCCCTCTGTATTTATCCGTGCTAATCCGTGTTAATCCGTGGCTGAATAGTTACTTTATTTCTATGTCTTCTCTGTTTCTCTGCGTCTCTGCGGTAAAAGATTACCTGAACGGTTACCCTCCTTTTACCCTTTCCTGGTCAATTGGACTATTTTATCTGTGACGACATCTTTAATAAATAATGCCCCATTTTTAGAATAGGCAATTTTATTTTTAAACGGTAACCAATTAAAATCATCAATCAAATCCTCAAGTTTTTTTTCTTTTTTATCCATTATCCAGAGATTTCCATTCTTTAAATAAGCAAGAATCTGTCCATCACAAGACCATTTAGGGCATCTACCTTTAACTAATTTAGATTCTCCCTCTTCATTTACATCTTTTATCCAGAGCATGTCATTGCGTTCAAAGGCTATTTTGCCCGTGATAGAAATATTGGGATTTTTCCCGTGATTTATCAATTGGACATAGTTAGTGCCGTCTTTATTGATAATCCCAATATTTTCTTTAAAATCAGTCGGCTGAATGACATCCAATAAATATTCATTAGCTATTTTACCTTTTTCCTGGTGTATTTTTTGATTTACCTTAAGGTGAAAATTCCACCAATTTAAAGAAGTTTTCTCATATTGTTCAAATATTATTCTGTCTTCAAACCAATTTGAGCAGCAACCGCCCAGTAATGTAAGTTGAAATTTGTTGGTTCCATCCGTTAACATAACATAGATATTATCTGCGTTTTCATAAGCGAGGTATTTTTTATTCCGGGACAAAACAGGATTTTTGCCGCCTTTTAAGGTCAGAAGATATGGAGTTTTATCCTTTAATCTGGCAATATTTCCACCAAGATTACCAAAGATAGAAATCTCATCATAAGATTTTGGGACAAAGATTAAACCTTTAAACGAGGCTAATATCTCTACCGGAGTTCCCTGATAGACCTGTTGTTTTCTTGTATTATTAATTATAAAATAACTCTTTGAATCATAACACAGGATTTTTGAATCCAGCCATTTTAATGGGGTTACTTTTGAATAAGATAATAATTTATCTCCAAGAAATAATCTTCCTTTTGAATCATTATAAGCAATTAATTTACCATTTGGGAGTGGATTGTGGCCTTTGTATATTACTTGTTTAATTTTTCCTTTTAAATCTAAAACCCTATAAATGAAAAAATCCTTTCTCTTAGTTATGCCGCATAGGGATTGATTAGATTTCCATTGAAGGCAAATTAGGATGATATTGGATAAATGTTGCCAATTTTTGCCGTTTGCATCTATGATTGATGTTCCTCGATAGTTTGAATATGCGATTTTAGATGAATCAGGAGACCAACAAATATCTCTGGCACTGTCATAAACCACTGTATGCACCATACCCCGTTGGACATCCACTATTTTTACCTCTTCAGATATACCCCTTACCCATTTTCGAGTTATGCCATAGGCAATTTTATTACTATCCTTTGACCAGCGAAATCCTTGTGATGTCGAAAAGCGAATTTGCTTATCGAAAATCTTGTTTATCCTTTTTCCTGCATTGCCATTAGAATCAAATATCACCAGGTCAGCGACACTACCATCTTTACTCCAATCTAAACAGACAAATTTTGTCGAATCATAAGACCATACAGGGGAAAAAGAACCAGCCGAAAGGGATTTTACAAGAAGTTTAGTCAACTTATTATCTTGAATCAGGAAAAGCGTATCTTCGGTTTCATAAATAATCCCTTTTCTGTCAAAAGACCAGTGAATATTCACTTTTACCCCTTGTTGTTTTACCAGTTTTGTTTTTTTGACTCCATCAATACCTACCCGCCAGAGATAATCACCACTTCCAACTATAAATTCATTCCCCCCTGGTGAAAAAAACATTTTGGTATTAAAAGGGAAAATATCCATATTATTGACATCTTCTTTCGTTAAATTTATTAAAACTAATGAATCTTTATTATTGTAAATAATCCCTTTATCAAGACATAAAAAATAGGTTTTGGGCTGATTTTCGTTCTGGATTATGCGGATTTGAGGAGACATTTTCCGAATAAACTCCTGAATATCATTTTTAAGAGTGGTATAGGGATAATTGAATAGGACTTTTAAAAACTCATCTTTTGCCTTATCGTTTTGGCGTTGAAGATACAGGCAAAATCCTATCATTGCTTGAGAGTAAGGGGTTATTTTACCTTTAAAAAATTTTTTAGTAACTCGTTGAAATTGCGAGATAGCACGCTGATAATTTCCCTGGGATAGATACACCTCTCCTATTCTAAATAGTCCTTCATCGACTAAATCCTCATTCGGGTAATTCTTAACGATTAATTTATATGCCTGTTTAGCCTTGCCAAATTTACCGCAAGCCCAGTAAAGTCGGCCAATATTATACTGAGCCTCATCGGCAAGATCACTGTTGGGAAACATCTTCAGGAATTTTTTAAACCTAACAATAGCCGCTGGATAATCTTTGTTTTTAGCATAACAAAATGGAATAAAAAAACTAATAGATTCTAAGTATTTACTATTGGGATAATCATTTAATAATTTAAGGTAGGCTTTTAGTGGTTTATCCCAATTTTTGTCTGTATTGGCGCATTCTTTAAATTTAATCTTGCAAATCTGATAATAGGCATCCTCGACATAGTCAGAACCAGGATATTTATTAATAAATTTTTTAATCCTAACAATAGCCATTGGATTAGATAATTTACGACTTTCGCTTATCGTTTGCCAGTAAATCTCGCCAATGCTTCGTCTGGTCTGTTTTGTAATTATTATCGTACTTCCCACACCAAAAAATATGCCGATAATAAATATTAGACAAAACAATAGAACCTTCTGAGTTAATCTCATAACAAAATACGCCTCGCTCTGGAATTCAGGTAAATGAACCTTGTGAGTCACAAAGGAGAATGAAAATATTGTGGCTAAACACTTACCTACAAATCAACCACTGAGATAATCCCTTCATAATCTACAAATTCCTTGCTAACCACATAGCACTCCGGTAATCCTATTGTTGTCGAGATAGTTTTTAGCCTTTCAAAATCACCTGGGATTCCTTTGAGTTTAACCTCAATACCAATCCTGCTATCAAGGATAAAGTCAATTTCTCTGCCGGATCTCCTTTGATAATAATGGATATTATTAAATTGCGATAAAGCATTGAAGACCGCATTCTCAAAGAGTGCACCATCAGAAACCTTTGCAAACTCACTCACTATCCCGGTATCACAAAAATAAACCTTTTTGGCTTTACTCACCAGTTTATCCATACTCCCGGTAAACGGCGGAACCAGGGTAATAAAAAATGTATCTTGTAAGAAAGAGAGATAGGAATATATAGTCTCCCGAGAGGTGCCCAACTCAGAAGCCAACCTGGCAATATCAAGTTTTGAGCCTACGCGAGCAATTAACAAAAGCAATAAGTCCCTGAATAACTGCACTTCTCTAAACTTAGCAAGGTTCTGCACCTCTTTTTCAAAATAGGATTTAAGGATATCATGAAGATGCATCTTCTTCCTGGTAATATCTTCCTCCAGAACAACCTGTGGGAAACCTCCGTAATTAAGATATTCTTCATAAGCCCCCTTTAACCTCTGATATCGAATAAAATTTTTATACCTATCTCTTTGGATTAAATCTACAAAAGATTCTTTTTCTCTACCTTTAAATGTCAAAAATTCCTCAAAATCCAAAGGACGGAGATTAAAGACAAACTTTCTACCCGCTAAGCTTTCTGGAAAAAGATTCTTTAGATAGAAACTACTTGAGCCAGTAAGGAAGAATTTAAAACCAACATGGTCATAAAGATACTTGACTACCTTTACAATGCTGGGCATAGCCTGAATCTCATCAAGAAAGATATAAGCCTTTTCCGCTGAGGTAATACCATATTCCTTTAAATTTAGAACGATATTGTTATAATCTATTTCCTCAAATATCTTTTGCACAATTGGATTTTCCAGGTCAAAAAAGGCTTTGTTTTTGCTTTCAATACTATTAAATATGGATTGATAGAGGGTTGTCTTACCTACCCGGCGCATACCAGTAAGCACAATAATCTCGGGTGAAAAGACATATTTTATTAATTCCTTTTGTATCTTTCTTGGGAATATCATAAGTCATAGTCTACACAAATAATAACAATTTGTCAAGTATTATTTGACAGAAGATGTGATTCAGACAGTAGACTATAGACATCAGACCTCAGACTAAAGTGGGCAGAAATTGCAGAAGAATGAAGGCTTGAGAGACCTGCCTATACTTCTGCTGGAAGAGTTGAAAGAGTAGAAAGAGTTGGAAGTGTTGGATGAGTTGAAGGAGTTTCTTCACTGACACTGACACTCCCACTGTCACTGATATAGGTAAGACTTAGGAAAAATTCAGGGAGTGAAGTTTTGAGGATGGTTTCCCAAAAGTCACTAATTTCCTGCATAAATAGAGTCTATAGTCTTGTGTCTGATGTCCAGTGTCTGAATCACTGGTTTCACTTTTTGTAACCGTTCAGGCTATATATCAAAAGTGTAAGAAAGGGGATAAGGAGATAAGAGTGATATGGAGATAAGATAATAGAAATAGATTGAAATTTATAGAAATAGGTAGAAATTGATTGTGGAAAACAACAAATTTCCATAAATTTCTATTAGTTTCTATTAATTTCAATTTTTTTAATAATATCTCCCTATCTCCTTAATCTCCACATCTCCTTTTGTTACACCACCTGAACGCTTACCACTTTTTTCCTCTTGACAAAATTGACTCAATAATGTAAAATAATAACCAATATGAGTGGTTTTGAAACAATATATTATACATTTACCAAACCTGTTGTCAGTATGAAAGCACTTCAAGGGCAGAAACCCGTAAGTTGGGCGTTTTTTGTGGTGCTTTTAGCCACTATCAGTAGCCATGTGGGAGGAGTATTAATAAGCCCGGTTGAGCTAAATGTGGCTAAGGCTATCCTCACGGTAGGATTACTGGGAAGATTAATTTTTATCATTGGTATCTGGATAGTTGGAACGGCGATTCTCCATCTATTTGCTGAATGGTTTGACGGAGAAGGTAAAGTAAGTAGTTTGTTCACGGCATTAGGCTTTTGTTTTTTACCCGCAATATTAATTACCCCCTGGTCATTATTAATTCAAAATACCCCACACACAATAAAATTCTCACTCTATCTCCTTTTTAATTTAATCATCCTCCTGTGGATAGTCAAATTAGAAATTATCTCTATCCGTGAGATTTATCAGGTCTCAAATTTTAGGGCAGTGATGATATTAACCACACCTGCTACTCTCATTATTCTTGGTGTTTTTATACTTATCCTCCTTGCCTTAGTGCTGAGTTTTTCCATTATCCCTGCTTCTTTTCCACATTCCCTGTTTTAAGAGCATTTTAGATTTTGGATTTATCTAAAATCGAAAGAAGGATAAAAAAGATGAAGGCAATTATTGCTTTAGAAGATGGAAAAATATTTGAAGGACAGGCATTTGGCCACTCTGGAGAAAAATATGGCGAGATAGTTTTTAATACCAGTATGACCGGGTATCAAGAAATTCTAACTGACCCTTCCTACAAAGGTCAAATAGTGACAATGACTTATCCCTTGATTGGCAACTATGGGGTAAACGATGAGGATATGGAATCTCAAATGCCTCATGTTGAGGGTTTTGTGGTTAAAGAATACAGTCAAATTTATAGCAATTGGCGAGCACAAAAAACATTGGCTGAATTTCTGAAAGAGCATAAAATTATTGGAGTAGAAGGGGTAGATACAAGGGCACTTACCAAACACATTCGGACTTGTGGTGCAATGAAAGCAGTTATCTCAACTGAGGATTTAGATAAAGAAAGTCTTGTGGCTAAAGCCATCTCTTCTCCTGGCTTAATTGGTCGGGACTTAGTTAAAGAAGTTACTTGCCAAAAGGCGTATCATTGGCAAACCAATCCCCAGTCCCCAATCCCCAATCTAAAATACAAAATTGTGGCGATGGATTTTGGTGTAAAACATAATATCTTACGGATGCTGGAAGATGTTGGTTGTGAAATGATTATTGTGCCAGCGAACACCTCGGCAGAAGAAATACTTTCCTACCATCCTGATGGCATTTTTTTATCCAATGGTCCCGGCGACCCCGCTGGTGTCCCTTATGCGGTTGAAACCGTTAAAAAACTCATCTACCAATTACCAATTACCAATTACCAGTTACCAGTTACCAATTACCAATTGTCAATCTTTGGCATTTGCTTAGGCCATCAGATTTTAGGATTAGCCTTTGGTGGTAAAACCTACAAACTTAAATTCGGACACCGAGGTGGAAATCAACCGGTGAAAGATTTAGCCACCGGTAAAATAGATATTACGGCACAAAATCATGGCTTTTGTGTGGATATTAATTCTTTGAACAAAGATGAGGTTGAAATTACGCATATCAACCCTAATGACCAGACATTAGAAGGAATGAGGCATAAAAAACTGCCGATTTTCTCGATTCAATACCATCCTGAGGCTTCACCAGGTCCGCATGATGCAGGTTATTTATTTAAGAAATTTGTTGAAATGATGAATAGAAATTAGAAATTAGGGAAAGATAGGAAAAAGTTCTCAAAAGCGTCAAAATGTAATGGGTCAGTGAAATGAGGGATTTTCCTGAAAATAGGAAGTAGAGAGTAGAGAGTAGAAAGTAAGGAAAACATCACTCCTCACGCCTATCTCCTTACCTCCCACCTCCTATCTCCTACCACTATTTTCATCCTCCTCGTATAATATATATTGTTGGTCATTTTGAATGCCACAATCCTAATTCCTTATTAAATCCCCCAAGATTGGGGGGTGGGGGTTGAAAATAAAATTAAAAAATTAATTATTAGTAGTGGTAGTGGTAGTGGTAGTGGTAGTGATGTGGAGAATGTGGGTAACTCCAAAGGAGTTATCCAAGCGATT
>JBFLYA010000005.1 GCA_040757115.1 bacterium
CCCTATTCACCTGAATTAAATCCAGTGGAACGGCTTTGGGATTGGATACGGAGATATTATCTTAGTAACCGAATTTATCAGGGTTATGATGAAATAGTGGATGTTTCTTGCCAGGCTTGGCTGGAAGTAACTAACGACAATGAACGCTTAAATTCTATGTGTTGGTTCTCTTGGATTAAATCGGCAGAAATTAATTAGAATTGATATTACTTGTTAATTATCAGGTTTTGTTGCCCAGCGGTTGTGAAACCAGAGCCATTGGTCAGGATACTGATGAATATATGATTCTAACCTCTTTGTTAATCTTTGTGTATTTTCCACAATAGCGGTTTTTATATTTGGGGTAGTGGTTAATTGACAGGGAGGTTCGATAATAATCTGATGTTGATTATTTTTTATTCGAATATCAAAGATAGGGATTAATTCTGCCCCAGTCCGCATGGCAAAAACTACAGGCCCTGGAGGAGTTGATGCAGGTCTGCCAAAAAAATCAACGAATACTCCACCTTTCCCGCCATCCTGGTCACCAATTATCGTTATAATCTCATTATTTTTGAGAATTTGAAAAATCTCTTTTGGAGCGACTGTGTGAAATATAGTTTTAGTTTTGAACTTAGTTCGTTTCTGTTGAATTAGTTTTTCGACGAACACATTTTTTTGACGACGAATCATAAGATTCAAATTATAGCCTTTAAGTATTAAGGCTTCAGTCATAAGTTCCCAATTTCCTATATGTCCGCTATAAATAATGACCCCCTTACCTTTTTTTTTAGCCCTCTCTAAATTTTCTAATCCTTTAATACGCACAAAGTTATTCACATTATCTTTATTAAGTCTGGGGAATAAGATAAATTCAATCAGGCTTTTGCTCATATTTCTAAAGGCATTAATCGCCAATCGCTTAATTTGCTTTTTATCATATTGGTCTTTAAATGCATGAGTGAGATTATCAATCGCCAGTTTTCTTCTTTTAGCATCCAAAATATAACCAATTTCCCCTAACCGATTAGCTAACCAATAATTTATCCGCCAGGGTAATGAAGTAATTAAATCAGATAATATCTTTACGGCGATAAATTCAAGGTAATGTTTTACTTGCATTTATTCAATTTAAACCCTTGTAATTATTTATGAACCCTTTTGACCAGTTACACAGAAGCCATTTCCAATATCTCTGGCACAATCTCTTCCTTGCCAATAGCCATGATATGGATGCCTGAACAGATATTTTCTTGTTTTATTTGTTTAATCTGTCTGGCGGCAATTTCTATGCCTTTTTGGAGTGCTTTACCTTTTTCTACGCTTGCCATTTCATCAATAAGTTCTTGAGGAACAGTAACGCCCGCAACATTGGCATTAAGATATTTTGCCATACCAACGCCAGTCAGGACTAAAATACCGGCTAATATCTTCACATCAAATTGTCTGGCATATTCCATAAATTTCTTAAGCATGTCCATATTATAAACGGCTTGCGTCTGGAAAAATTCTGCACCTGCTTTGATTTTTTTGCGGAATTTTAATAATTGGGAATCCATTCGGTCAGCCTCTGGGGTAGCAGTTGCTCCAATACAAAATTCTACTCCTCCATCAAGTTGTGTCCCGCCAAGGTCTTTACCCTGGGTTAAAGTTTTAACCGCAGAGATTAACTGCACTGAATCTAAATCAAAAACCTGTTTGGACCCTTTATGGTCACCAAGACTAATATGGTCTCCAGTTAAGCAAAGGACATTGTGAACACCCAGCACATAGGCGCTAAGCAAATCTGACTGCAATGCCATTCGATTTCGGTCACGGCAGGTCATTTGTAAAATTGGTTCACCACCATAATCCTTGATAATATGACAGGCGGCAAGAGAAGAAAGTCGCATTACCGATGATTGATTATCCGTAACATTCAACCCATGCACTTTGTCTCTCAACATCTCAATATGATGAACCATCTTCTCAATATTTGTTCCTTTTGGCGGCCCAATCTCCGAAGTAATGATAAATTCGCCTGATTTAAGGGCATCTTTAAATGGCTGTTTCATTATTTTCCCTCCTTAAGTCTGGTAAATGGTAACTGGTGAATGGTAATTAGTTATCAATTACCGATTTCCTGCTTTTTAATTTCGTGAAATTCTATTAATAGAAATTTCTTTCACTTTTGGTCATTTATAGTTTTGCTGTCTTTAATGACTTCATTAAAGTAGTTAATATATCTGAATTTTTTAGCTCATGATTGTTTCTTTGGACTACACATTTGCCCTTGTCGTTAATATAAGTTTGTGTATGTGTTGATATTGATTCAACATCTCCAAGCAATTTAAAGCCTCTGCAAATTTCTTCAATTATACGCATAATTATCAATTTTGTCAAGATTTTTCTACTGAAACCAGCAATTCTCGGTGAATTTTATGGAGTGCGGTGGCAAGCCACCGCTTTCAGAGTCCGTCTAAAGCAAGCGTTATCTACTGAAGAGAAACAAAGCGAAAGCAATCTTTCGCACTCCATAAAATAAAAATCTCAGCGAAAAATATTTTCCCTCATCCCCCTCAAAACCCCATTAAATCACGGTTCTTCCATTCACCGAGAATTGCTGTACTGAAACCTGTGATTCAGACACTGGACATCAGACACAAGGCTATAGACTCTATTTATGCAGGAAATTACTGACATTTGGGAAACCATCCTCAAAACTTCACTCCCTGAATTTTTCCCTACTCCTTAGCCTGGAAAGAAATTGCAGGACTCAGAGATATTCTCTCACATGAATATTTTGGAATAGATATAGATGAAGTGTGGAAAAATAGTTAATGATGACATTCCTGAATTAAAAACCCAAATCGAAAATATTAGACTGTTGGAGGAACTTTTTTAGAATCTGATAGAACCAATCCTTGATACTCAATGTTCAAGTTTTTTAAAGGTATAAAGATTTAACCGCAAAGAGCGCAAAGGAAGATTTCGCAAAGGACGCAAAGGAAGGGAAATAGGTCTATGAACGAAAACGAACTTTCAAATATCGTTATTGGTATGGCTATAAAAGTTCATGATGCATTAGGTCCTGGATTGCTTGAATCAGCTTATAAAGAATGTTTAGCATACAAAATTGCGGAACAAGGATTATTGGTTGAAAAAGAAAAAACATTACCATTGACATTTGAACAGGTTAAACTTGAATGTGGTTATAGAGTAGATTTGTTGGTTGAAAAGAAATTAATCATAGAAGTTAAATCTCTTGAGGCATTAACAGAGATACATTTAGCTCAGATATTAACTTATTTAAAATTGTCAAATTGTAAATTAGGATTGCTTATAAATTTCAATGTATTAAGACTCAAGGAAGGAATTAAAAGGGTGGTGAACAACCTATAATCTTTGCGTTCTTTGCGGTTAATTTCTTTGCGTTCTTTGCGGTTAAAAAAGGATAAACCACTTAATCTTAAAAAATTTGATAATTCACTACAAGTAGTTATCCGTCATTTAATTTTAAGTAAAGTTTTGACTAATAACTGCTATAGTTACAAAAAACTCAACCACGATTTGCGAAGACTTTTTCAAAAGTAAGTCTTTTAAAATCAAGAAGTTCTCATTTGCGAGGTAGCAAATGGATAGGTTTTTGGATTTAAAAATTGATGGATTTGCGAAAAAATACTTGACAGAGGTGGTAAAGTGGTGTATTATCTAATAAAAGGTAGGAAGAAGTTAATTTTTTTAAGATGGCTTTCTGACAATTTAACGATAGAGTTCAGGTGCGGCGGGGAGAATTACCACTAAAGTTTGATAGCCAGATAAAACTTTGAGAGACCACAAAACTCTGACCACGGCACAGTCCCCCGCCGTCAACTGCAACGCAGGGTTAGACAAAAGCTTTGATTCGCTGTCTTTTCCTTTTCCTCTGCCTCACCGAATTATTGTGCATTCCACATTCACGGTTTGACCCCCATCTCCCCCTAACTTTCTGATAGTCTCTCTATAATTTGAAAAAGCAATTTCCTATCAGTCAAAAATATAGCAATAAGAGTTATTACCCACAGTATCATAAAATATATTGCCGCAGCTTTCCAGTTGGTTAACTTCCTTTCTAACTTTCTGATAGTCTCTCTATAATTTAAACGAATATAATTGATATGTTCATTCATTTCGTCTTCATTCACTTCCTTTTTTGTCCAGGCAATCCAGTCATTTCTTTCTTTTTCTTCCTCTTTCCGCTTTTTTTCTTCTTCTTTAGCCCGTCTATATTCTTCACGCTTCCGCTCTTGCTTTCGCTCTCGCTCTAGCGTTTGCTCTGCAAGAGTATGAATGTGAACTTCATAACCCATTTGCTTCAAAGCCTGAATTCCCTCTAGGGTAATCCGCCAACCCGGTTTTGTCCCAAAGAAGTATTCCTCCACAAGTTTCTCACTCCAATGTTTAACTAATCTCTCTGCTTTCAATTTCTCAAAATCTGAAGAATAGATTCTCCCTTCTTCTATCAGGAATCCGCTTAATTCTGAATCTATTTCTTCACTTACTTTTACTTTTTCCATTTTATTTTCCGCCTTATTTCCCTGCCTGCCTGTTAAAGTTGTTTCAATCCTTGTTTTTAATGGAAGTTGGGTTGTTACTCGTTTTTTAACAAGAGATTATACAGTTCTGTATATCATTCCATTTGGGATGTTATCCAGAAAACGGATATTACCACATTCATAAACAAAACATCAGCACTATCAGATTTGAGATTATGTTAGCCACCCACCGGTACGAAAAACACACCAAACTAATACTCAATCACTGCGGCAATCGCTACGACAATTGATTTCATAACTACTGGGGAAATGATGCCCAGTTTCTGAACAAATCGTTGAGTATCAACACCACGTAGTTGTAAGGTGTCAACAGCTGATGTCTTTGTTAAGCCGTTTATGCTATCTGGCATCAGTTTAACATGCCAGACATTTTGTGCGAAGTAATCCTTCCACTCAGTTAGTGGAGCAACCAACCTAATGGGCAACATACCAACGGAATCAGAACTGACAACAACAACTGGACGAGTCTTTCGGATTTCCGCACCAATGGTTGGGTCGAGACTTACTAACCAAATCTCACCACGATTAATGCTCATAAATAAAATCTCCTGCTTGCCATTTTTGACGTTCGTTTGCTGTTTGCTCGTAGTGAGCTACCATCTTCTCAGCTTGTTGTGCCATAAGTTGACGTCGTTCATTCAAAGGAAGCTGCATAAAATCGATTTGAGATGACACATCTGTTTCTTTATCAGCCAATTCAAGCAACAAACTGTATGCACATTGAAGATTTGTTGTTGGGATTTGTTTAACTAATTTTTGAATCTTAGAGTAAGTAATCGTTTCCATGTTTATTTCTCCTTTCTGCTCTATATCTTATTTAGATTTTCTTACAAATAGGGTTGTTATGGGCTAACCTTAGATTATCCTGCCTATTGGCAGTTTTTATTTTACTGCATTATAAGTTAGGCTATTTATAGAGTAGCATAAATAAAATATTCTGTCAAGAAGAATTTTAATATCAAAATTAGAAAATACTGAAAAATAACATCCTAAGTATTATCCTGCCTATTAGCGGTTTTTATTTTACTGCATTATAAATTTTTTCGACCTGTGCAGGTAGAAAATTAAGGAAGCAGATTTTTAATAGTAAGCGGGTGGATTTAGTAAGCGGATTTAACGGATTTAGCGGAAAAAGAAATAAAAAAAATCCGCTCAATCCGTTTAATCCGCTTACAATAAAAAATGTAATCTGTTTAATCAATTATCCTTTTATTTCTAACTGCACAGGTGGAAACTTATTTACGGCTGTGGACTACGGTTGATGGAATGTATAGCGGTTATTAACTGGAAGTTTACATAGGATAATACCCATAAATAAGGCATGAGAATAATCGTTCCGTTAGGAACATAATATCGGTAGGAATAGATAGACAAATCAATCAGTTCCGTAGGAACGATATATTGGTAGAAAATTTATGGAAAGCCATTTACCGATATATTGTCCCTATGGGACATTATTTGTATTTCTAAGTAAAGTTTTGAATAATAACTGCTATAATTTCAGAGACCATTTAATTTTCTTCGTGTCCTTTGTGTTCTTCGTGGTGAATAGTTATCTCTATTTTACTCCGTGTTCGTAGACCAAAATCGTGGCTAACCCTATCATCTGAAAGCCCAGGCTGATAATGTTCAACAAAGTAACCTGTGATTACTTCGTTATCCCCTTCTTCGATAAAAAAGCAAGCAAAACCTACTACTTTGACCATTGAAGGGATAGGTTTAAAAATTTCGACAACCGGTATTTTTAATAATTTAGGACATTGTGCTGAGAAATTATTTATACGACAATCACTTTTACAAGCACCAGTAAAAAGGCTGACTAATTCTTCCAATTCATTCTCTTTTAGTTCACGCAGGTTAAAGATATTACCTACTTTAAGTGTTTTAGAAAATGCAGACCCAAAATCCAGCCCGACTAATTTTTCTTCCAACAAATTCGTTTCTGGCTGTCTGGCAAGTTTATACAAAAAACCAAAGTTTAACCCCGAAGGTCGAATAATTCCCAGAGAAATAGTTTCTAATTCAGTAATAGGGCAAATCGTTCTTAAAATCTCTGCCTGTTTTTGGAGAAATAATGTAATTGTTTTCTTACCAACAAGCCAGGCAAAATAAGTATTGATGGATAAGGATTTATTAATGGTTATCTTATTTAGGGAGGGACTGATAATTATTTCCTCATCATTTAACAAAATACCATAATTTTTTGCCATTTGTTTTATCTTTTTATTAGTCGCCCGGGGTGTATCGATTAAAATAGCCCCTTCTTTAATTATCTCCTCCAAATATCCTTCTACTCTGTTTTTTATCAAATGTAGCCGGATGACATCCGTAATTAATCCGACTAAAAAAAGACCCAGGATAATGGCAACTATTATTAAAATCTTATTTAACATCATACCTTACTCACCTTCATCTTCCTCAGGTTGAAGCCCATAGGTTACATTTGGAATTAAAGGTATTTCTTTTTTATCCGAGAGAGATTCAATGTGTTGCGACCTATCTTTAGTTAATACCGCTTGTAATTCTGAGAACTCTTTAGCCAATTTATACCCTATTTTGCCTTTTTTCACCAGGGTATCAGGCAATACCCTTCCCTCTTCACACCAGAGTTTAAGTTCCTTTAGCTCTATTGGACCATATTCCTTATCGACGAAAATATACCATTTATCCTCAATAACTTCTTTATTATCAAAGGATTTACTACATCCTGAAGAAATTACGATAGAGAGAATAATTAACCATCTCATAATAACCTCCAGAAAAGTAACCAGTAGGCAGTCAAGTTAATAGGACGCAGATTTTCGCAGATTATCAGGATAATAAAAACTAAAATGATACTATAAAGACACAAAGATTAATTACTCGGTAGTGTTAAATAACTAAAAGTTTAATTGTATCCTGGTAACTAAAAAATCTTGAAAATCTGCGTTTATCTGCGTTCCCATTATTCCATTTTAATTGCCTGAATACAGAAATCACAGCCACCAAAATATAAAATCTGATTATGAATTGTCGGCGTTGAACGAAGGTTATTTTTAATGTAATATTTTTGCAGGATAGTGCCATCCAGCGAACTTAAGGCAAATAAACATCCTTTATCCTGACCAGATTTGACTCCATAATAAATTATCCCATCTGAGATAACCGGGGAAGATTCTATTTTAACTCCTAAATTTCGTCTCCATTTCAGTTCAACTTCATTATTATCTTCTTTTAAGCAAATTGCAACACCTTCTCCAGTGCCAAAGTGGATAAGTTTTTCTCCGTTAAAAGTTACTTGAATTACTGGCGAAGAAAGAATATCAAAATGGCTAATATTTATCTCTGATGTATCATAAGCCCAGGATAATTCCTCAGATTGAATATCTACCGCATAGATATAATATTTTCCAGCGGTGAAATATACCTTGTTGGCAAATATAGTTGGTTTGCATCTAATTGGTTCTAAAGAGCCTGTCCAGGGATATGCCCATTTTAATTCCAATTTTCCTGATCTGAGTATCTTAAGTGCCCTTAATTTACCGTCATTTGAGCCAAAGTAAATAATTTCATCTTTAATCAATGGTGATGAAATAATCGAGCCAGAAGTAGAATAATTATCAATTATCTTACCGCTGTCAATATTTATGGCATAAAGTTTTCCCTCCACACTGCCTACATAACAAGTATCTTTGAAAATCACTGGAGAAGAATTACACCAGATATAATCTTCTCGACCATAGCCATCGCTAATCAAGGTAGGCGAAAGCCCTTGCGGAGAACCAGTCATAGTATCTAATCTATAAAGATAGGTAAATCTCTGTGGATTGTTTTCAGCATTAACTACAGTGAAGTAAAGGCAATTATTACTTATTACGGGATTAGATTGAATACAACAGCCACCTCGATTAAGTTTATAATTTTCATATTCTACTGCCACGCCATTTTTATCATAGAGGATGCCGGAAGATGTATCGAAACTCCACAATCTTCTGCCCGTCGTTATATCAAGTGCATACATAAATCCTGAAGTCACTCCGCAATATAAAATATCCTCCTGGATAACAGGCGAAGAATGAATATGAGACCTGGTATCAAATTCCCATATTTTTTGCATAGGTTGATGATAGGCGACAGCCCGTGTATTTATCTTTTGGTGACTAAAACCGAATATTACCCCAGAGATAAGCCTTATTTTTTTAGTTAAAAGGATTTCTATCTTCAAATCTTCTGTTTTAATCAAAATATTATCTATCTCAAAACCACTTTTTTTAATAAAATCATTTACAATCAAATTTACCCTGGAAATTCCTTCTAAAAGATAAAAAGCACCTTTAGAGGCTGACTGCTCACAGATTGTTATCATTCCTGATTTCAATTGATAGATTCTTTTTAAATCAATATTCAGGAGTATAATTTCCATCAAGAAAAATAAAATTAAAGATGATAGAGATAGTGCCTGGATAAAAATATTATCTTTTTTTGCCAACGATATATTCTTCACTCTTCTACCCTCTAATATCTATTTTAATAAAATATATCATTTAAGTCAATAAAAAAGGTTGACAATTTTTAAAAAATAATGTATTATATAATTACTTGAATTTTAAAAATTTCGGGTAGTGTTCGATTAAGTGTTAGGAGATAAACAAAATGTATATAAATAAAACCATTACAGGAAAAAAATATAAAAATATTTATCAAATCAAATTTCCCACCTTTGTTTCTTCCTGGGGTTTGACATAAAAACACACTTCAATAGAACATCACCCATTTTAAGGGGGTGTAAAGATAGTGGAGCAAGGTAATATTATCTTACCTGTCCTTATTACAGGGCTTCTGTGTGCTATTTTGGGTTATCTGGGTCGTAAATATCTCGAAAAGGTTAAAACCTCTTCGGCTGAAGAAATAAGTAGACAGATACTTGCTGAGGCAGAAGAAGATGCGCAAAGAGTAAAAAAAGAAGCACTTCTTGAAGCAAAAGATGAGTTGTATAAGGAAAAGACTGAATTTGAACGGGAAACTCGAAACAGACGACTTGAACTTGAAAAATTAGAGACAAGACTTAGACAGAAAGAAGAAAGTTTAGAACAAAAATTGGGTAAATTAGAGAGAAAAGAAAAAGAAAACCAAAATCTACAAGATATACTTCAGCAGGAAAAAAAGGAAATAGAAAGGTTAAAATCAAACCAGATTAAACAATTAGAAAGTATTTCAGGATTAACTTGTGATGAAGCCAAAAAGATGTTGATTCAAAGTATTGAAAGCGAGATTAGACATGAAGCGAATAAAATGATAAAAGAGATAGAGGATGATGCAAAGAACACTGCGGAAAAGAAGGCTAAATGGATAATTTCTCAGGCTATTCAAAGATGCGCGGCTGAACAGGTAGTTGAAACTACAGTCTCTGTAGTTGCATTACCAAGTGATGAAATGAAAGGAAGAATAATTGGTCGCGAAGGACGGAATATAAGAACCATTGAGAATTTGACTGGTGTGGATTTGATTATTGATGATACGCCAGAAGCAGTTATACTCTCGGGCTTTGACCCCATAAAAAGGGAGATTGCTAAAATTTCATTAGAACGATTGATTACAGATGGAAGGATTCATCCCGCAAGAATTGAAGAGGTAATTGCAAAAGTAGAAAAGGATGTAGAACAATCACTAAAAGAGGAAGGCGAGAAGGCTACTTTTGATCTCGGTGTTCATGGATTTAACAAGGAAATGCTGTATTTACTGGGTAAATTGAAATTCCGTACCAGTTTTGGTCAAAATGTCTTACAACACAGTATCGAAGTTGCTCAATTAGCCGCTCTTATGGCCGCAGAACTAAATGTAGATGTCCCTTTAGTTAAACGAGCCGGATTACTCCATGACCTTGGCAAATCAATCGATTCTACCGTAGAAGGTTCACATGCTTCTATTGGCGCCGATTTATGCCGTAAATATGGTGAATCACCTGAAATAATACACGCTATCGCCGCTCATCATGGAGAGGTTGAACCAAAAACCGTAGAAGCAGTCTTAATTCAAGCCGCAGATGCTGTCTCGGCCGCAAGACCTGGTGTCCGAAAAGAAAGCCTGGAAAATTATATCCGCCGATTAGAAAAATTAGAACAAATTGCTACTTCTTTTCGTGGTGTAGAAAAATCTTACGCAATCCAGGCTGGTAGAGAACTACGGGTTATCGTCTCATCTAACGAAATAGATGAAGCAGAATTATTTGCTCTGGGAAGAGAAATTGCTAAAAAGATTGAAGAAGAATTAGAATATCCAGGTCAGGTTAAAGTAACCATAATTAGAGAAACCCGTGAAGTAGTTTATGCAAAATAAAAAGTAATCGGTGACGAAAAAACCTTTTACCGATTACCTGAAGGAGGGGACAGAATATATCTTGAGAGTTTTAGTTATAGGTGATATTGTCGGAAAAAAAGGAAGACAGGTAATTAAGGCATTATTACCTAAGATTAAACAAGAATATCAAATTGACCTCTGTGTAGCCAATGGTGAAAATCTTGCTGGCGGATTTGGATTAACTCAAAAAACAGCAAATGAAGTCTTTACTGCGGGCGTAGATGTTCTAACCAGTGGTAACCATGTCTGGAGTAAAAAAGAAGTCTATGAAATAATAGAAAATGAAAATATCTTAAGACCCCTTAATTATCCCACTGGAGTTCCCGGAAGAGGATATAATCTTTATAAAGTCCAAAATGACTTGTTATGTGTGATAAATTTAGCCGGAAGAGTTTTCATTGATGAATTAGATTGTCCATTCCGGGTCGTCCTACCTGAAATTACTAAAATAAGAGAAAAGACAAAAAACATAATTGTAGATATGCACGCTGAGGCTACTTCGGAAAAAGTAGCTATGGGCTGGTATTTAGACGGAAGGGTAAGTGCAGTCATTGGCACACATACCCATGTTCAAACCGCAGATGAAAGAATATTGCCTGAAGGAACCGCATATATTACTGATGCCGGAATGACTGGTCCTCGAGACTCAATTATTGGTATAAAAAAGGAAATAGTTTTAAAAAAATTCCTGACTCAAATACCATTAAGATTCGAAGTGGCTAAAGGTATAGGTCAAATTGGCGGCGTAATCGTTGAAATTGATACCTCTACGGGCAAAGCAAAAAGTATTATCAGAATACAACAATTTCTTGAGGAAGAAAATTAAATGTAAGCGTTCAGCCACAGAGGCACAGACTTCACAGAGAATTAAGGAAATTAGCCACAAATGGATACGAATTAACCTCTGACATCCCATAAATGTAGTGCGAACCTTTAAGTTCGCCTTTTGGCTTGCCAGAAGCGAATCTAACGCCTCGCACTACAAATCTTTTTGTATTTGTGTTCATTCGTGGTTATATATTCCCTCTGTGTTCTCTGTGACTCTGTGGCTATATCCTGAACGGTTACAATTAAATTATTAGTCATTAGTATTTAGTAAGGCGTCAGTGATTTGGGGGGATGAACATTAACCTCCGGAGGACAGAGCAATGAAAATAGTAGGCAAGTAGGTAGTAGGTAAGTAGGAAAGGGATAAAGGATGTGCACGGTATTCCTCTTCTGGGGGCAATGTCTCCCCCTTTCCTACTTTCCTACTCTCCTACTTCCTACTTTCCAGGGGAATCCCTCATTTCAGTGACGCATTACAGTATTTATTAAATTTTTCTTGACAGTTAGATTAGATTATTGTAAAATAATAAACTGGAGGGAAAAAAGATTTGCCTACAGAAATAGATTATAACAGGATAAAAGAGATTGTCAAAGAAGTCTTAAGTGAAGAATTGTCATTAAAAGAGGCAGAAATCGAATTTGGGGAAAAATGGACAGGTGGAGAATTAATCATACGACCTAAAAATACAAACCTTGCACCAAAACATATCCCTTTAGAAGTATTTTTTCACAAAATAGTTATGATTCGCGACCGACTGAGAGTCCTGGAACAAAAAATTAACTCAAACACTAAATTCACCGATGAAGAAAAGCTAGAAATGCAACAATATATTACTCGTATTTATGGTAGTTTGACGACTTTTAATCTGTTGTTTAAACGCAAATCAAGTTATTTTGTCGGAGAGGGAGGAAAATGAATAAGCGTTCAGGTAAATAGTTACCAATTACCAAATAGGGTTCTGCAAAATAGGATTTGGGAGAGACAACAAATAAATATCAAATATTAAATATCAAAATGCAAAATTACAAATCAAATTTCAAAAAGGAAGTAGCAGGGTTTCTCAAAGAGTTGGAGGAATTTGGTAATATCTTTGCTTCAAGTATTTTAACGCTGAAAGGAAAGAGATAATTTTACTGAACTTTGGCAAAGATAGTTGATAGTTGATAGTTTATAGTTGATAGTAGATAGTTGAAGGACTATAGACTATAAACTATAAACCATAAACTATAAACTATACACTATACACTATAAACTATAAACGAGTTTTGCATTTTGCTCTTTGGAGGAAATTGATAAAAATAGAGGTTTTAAATACCCGCTTAAAAACTACAGTTTCTTAGTTTTGCAGAACTCTAACCAATTACCAAAAAAGAGGAGGGAAAAATAATGGGGCAAAAAAGTAAGGTGAAGAAAAAGGCACAAAAATCTATCGAAGAAAAGCGTAAAGAGAAAAAGGAAAAGAAAGATAAGAAAAAATAAGATGTGTCCGTAAGTGAAATCAGGTAATCGGTTATCGGTAATCAGGTAATCAGTAGCTCAGATAAGGTGTTAAAAAACCGCTTACCGATAACTGATTACTGGTATAGCGTTCTATAAGTAGATATAACAATATAAAGTTTTTGGTAACCGTTGAGGTAATCCTTTACCGCAGAGACGCAGAGAAACAGAGAGGAAGATATCTTTTTTTTTCGCGTTTTTCGGTGTTTAAAAAGACTGAAAGTAAGTATTAAAAGATTAATAAACAACGAAAGACCTGAAATGCACACAAAAAAGGAAATTTCTGTCTCTGGTGAATAGATTTTAATTTTTTCTCTGTGTCTGTGCGTCTGTGCGGTGAAAAAAAGGAAAACTATTCACATGAAAAAGATTCTTAAATATTTAACAGTAGGTATTATTTTAGGTATAAATATAGGGGTTTATGCGGCTGATTTGTATGTGCCAGGGTCATATACAACTATCCAGTCTGCAGTAAATACCGCAACAACTGGGGATACCATTTATGTTGGAACTGGAACTTACAATGAGGCACTCTATATCAACAAAAGTATTGCCCTGGTTGGAGCAGGAGCGGATGTTTGTACAATTACCACAACTGGGCTGGGATATGTAAATGTAGTAACCTTTGACGGTACGGGTGGAACAATAACAGGCTTCACCATCAGAGAAACATATATGTATGGAATATATTGCATAAATAATGCAAATCCTGTAATCACCAACAACACAATATCAGGAAATAATTATGATGGTATTTTCTGTTTCGATTCTTCTCCAACCATTACCAACAACATAATCTCAGGAAATCGTTATAAGGGTATCTATTGCGATTCTTCCTCCCCATTCATCACAAACAACATCATTGTCCGAAATAGATCTCATGGCATCTACTGTGATAATTCTTCCCCATCTACTATGAACAATATTATTACAGAAAATGGAATAAGTAAGGATTCCTATGGTATCTATGTCCGCTCTGGTAATCCTACTGTTGATTACAACTGTGTCTGGGGAAATGGTTCTAATACTACCAATAATTACTACAATTGTGTTGTTGGATTATACAATATATCCCTTGACCCTCAATTTATAGGGCAAGATGATTATCACCTTAGTTCTAATTCTCTCTGTATTGATGCAGGTTCAAACACAGCCCCAGGGATTCCAGAAAAAGATAAGGATGGAAACACAAGGATAGTCAATGACAGGGTTGACATAGGTGCCTATGAATATCAAGGAAGCCCTACAGGTCTATATTCTCTCTCGGGAACAGTTACTGATACAAATGGCAATCCCATTTCCAATGCATTGGTAAAAGTAATCTCTGAGATTTTAATAAAGAGTCCAGCAAAGAGTCCAGGTAGAGGAGAGGCAATTACAGACAATAATGGTAGTTTTACAATTAGCAATCTTCCTTTTGGAACATATACCATTCGGGCATCATCTGTAGGTTATTACCAATCTTACAGGAATCTTCTTATAAATGGCCAAATCTCTAATATAGAATTTAAAATGGTTTCTACCCAATCACTTACCATTTATGTGAATAGGGACAATACTTCAGGGACAGAGAATGGTTCATTAGAATTTCCTTACACGACTATTAATAGAGGTGTTGATAATTGCTTTAAAGGAGGAACAGTTTTTGTTTCTTCTGGAATTTATAATGAGGCAATTTATATTAACAAAAGTATTAGTTTAATTGGACAAGGGGCAAATGTTTGTACAATTACCACAACCGGGCTGGGATATGTAAATGCAGTAACCTTTGATGGCGCAGGTGGAACAATAACCGGTTTCACCATCAGAGAAGCAGGCTGGGATGGAATATATTGCATAAATAATGCAAATCCAACCATTACCAACAACACAATTTCAGAAAGTAGATTGCTGGGTGTTCACTGCAACAATTCTTCTCCAACCATTACCAATAACACAATCTCAAAGAATGGGGGTAATGGTGGTATCAGATGCTGCAACAATTCTTCTCCAACCATTACCAATAATATAATATCGGGGAATGGCAGGCATGGCATCTCCTGCGAATACTCCTCCCCAACCATCACCAATAATACAATTTCAGAGAATGTGGAGGATGGTATTCTCTGTTTCAATTCTTCTCCAACCATCACCAACAATACAATCTTAAAGAATTTGAATTATGGTATCCACTGCAAATATAATTCTTTTCCAACCATCACCAACAACATAATATCAGGAAATCGTTATGCGGGCATCTATTGCGATTATTCCTCCTCCCCATTCATCACAAACAACATCATCGTCCGAAATAGATATCATGGCATCTACTGTAATAATTCTTCCCCATCTATTATGAACAATATTATTACAGAAAATGGAACAAGTACGGATTCCTATGGTATCTATGTCTGCTCTGGTAATCCTTCTGTTGATTACAACTGTGTCTGGGGAAATGGTTCTACTACTACCAATAATTACTACAATTGTGTTGTTGGATTATACAATATATCCTTTGACCCTCAATTTATAGGGCAAGATGATTATCACCTTAGTTCTAAATCTCTCTGTATTGATGCAGGTTCAAACACAGCCCCAGGGATTCCAGAAAAAGATAAGGATGGAAACCCAAGGATAATCAATGACAGGGTTGACATAGGTGCCTATGAATATCAAGGAAGCCCTACAGGTCTATATTCTATCTCGGGAACACTTACTGATACAAATGGCAATCCAATTTCCAATGCATTGGTAAAAGTAATCTCTGATATTTTAATAAAGAGTCCAGTAAAGAGTCCATGTAGAGGAGAGGCAATTACAGACAATAATGGTAGTTTTACAATTAGCAATCTTCCTTTTGGAACATACACCATTCGGGCATCATCTGTAGGTTATTACCAATTTTACAGGAACCTTCTTATAAATGGCCAAATCTCTAATATAGAATTTAAAATGGTTTCTACCCAATCACTTACCATTTATGTGAATAAGGATAATACTTCAGGGACAGAGAATGGTTCATTAGAATCTCCTTACACGAGTATTAATAGAGGTGTCGATAGTTGCTTTGAAGGAGGAACAATTCTTGTTCCTCCTGGAATTTATAATGAGTCAGTTTATATCAACAAAAGTATTAGTTTAATTGGAGCAGGGGCAAATGTTTGTACAATTACCACAACTGGGCTGGGATATGTAAGTGCAGTAATCTTTGATGGCGCAGGTGGAACAATAACCGGTTTCACCATCAGAGAAGCAGGCTGGGATGGAATATATTGCATAAATAATGCAAATCCAACCATTACCAACAACACAATTTCAAAAAGTAGCATGGTGGGTGTCTACTGCTACAATTCTTCTCCAACCATCACCAATAACAGAATTTCAGAGAATTGGGATGATGGTATCTTGTGCTACAATAATTCCTCTCCAACCATTACCAATAACACAATTTCAGAAAATAAATGGGAGGGTATCAGGTGCAATAATTCCTCTCCAACTATCACTAACAACATCATCGTCCGAACTGGAACAACAAGTTTAAACTCTTATGGTATCTATGTAATATCTGGCAGTCCAATCATTGATTATAACAATCTCTGGAATAATGGGTTAACTGGTAGCCAAAATTATTGCAATTGCTCTCCTGGGACCCATGACATCTCTGAGAATCCTCGATTTATAAGTGAAACAGATTTCCATCTTACCCCATATTCACTTTGTATAGATGCAGGCTCAAATACCGCTCCAGGAATTCAAGAAAAAGACAAGGATGGCAATCCAAGAATAGTAAATGGAATAGTTGACATTGGTGCTTATGAGTATCAAGGAACATTTACCGTGATTATCTCCTTTACCGGCTCATCTACATATTCAAACGAAAAGACCTTAACAGAAACAATAGAAGAAAGGAATTTAATGCTAACCAGTGAGGATTCAAATATAGTTTTCAATGAATTTAAGAGGATAAATATAAAGACAGGTGGATTCACAGATAGGGGGTTTTTCAAAGGAACCCTTACGATGGATAATAACAATTGCTTGTTTAAAGGTATGTCTTATCAAAAAGGAACAGTCTCATTCCTTAATGGTGTGATAGAGGGATATGCATCAGGAATAATGGAATTAGTCTTTGAGGACTCAAGTTATACTGGCACCCTTACTTTAACCCAGATGGGGGATGAAGTCTTTTTAAGCACAAGGGCAATAAAGGGAAGTATAGAATCTTCTGAACCTGATGCATCAAATAAAACCGTAACATTAGAGCAGAAAATGATAGAAGGGGAAATTACTCTTACCTTAACTATAGTCAGGATAGAAAACGAAGGTTTTTGTGTTATTTCATATAATTCTGAAGAGGGCACGGGCGAGGGTTATGCCTATGTCAAAGAAAAGACTCTTGATGGTTTCCTTAAGAATCCAATCTATGGCTACATCTTAGCAATCCTTGAGGACCCTCCAGAGGTAACGATAACAAGGATTGACCCCCTTATGCCACCTATGGCCGATCTGGATGTTAGAATTTGTGGTCCTGATGGGGCAAGTCCAGGCCAGATAATAACCTATGTGATTGTTCTAAGAAATGGTGGGTTAAAGGAGGCTTTTAATAGGTCTGTTGTAGCAGTTTTACCCGATGTTGAGTTTATCTCTACTTCCCCAGGTGGGATATATAGTTATCCATTCCATACCGTCCGTTGGAATCCTACTAATATCCCTGCTAAAAGTATTATCAACTTTAATTTTCAGGTAAGAATTCCGTGGGGACTTCCTCTAGGAACTCAGATTGCCCCCACAGTCCAGATTGTTCGGACGGATGAAAATGAAGCCTTTTATGAGGAGATGGAACTACAATGGTCAGAATATTAAAGGTTTTTCTATTAACACTCATTTTTATTGTTTTTGAATTACAAAATCTTAACCTTTTTGCAAATGAGATAGAAGGATTTAAACATATTCTTTCTGGAGAACTTCCTAAAGAAATGCCGAATAATTATTATGGTTTTGTTGCTGATATTTATGGTAATGAGCACGAATTTATTGTTTTTCAAGCAGGTAATTTTATTATGACGGCACAGTTTGAAAATAACAATTTAAATATTGTTCATCAAATTCCATTTCAAGAAATAAATTTATGGGTATGTGGTGATTTAAACAAAGATAAAAAGGATGAAATAATTTTTATAAAAAGTCCTTCTATTCAAACTTATGAGTGGGGAGAGGGTAAATTTTTAAAAAAAGAGTATAACTTGCCTCAACTATCAAATTACGAAATACATCAAGCAATAGTAGGAGACATTGATAATGACGATATTAATGAGATTATATTATTTGCAAAGAATACACAAGAAAATTCACAAGGTGAAGAAGATGAAGGATTTAAGTTATATTTATTTATTTTGAAACGGCAAAAAGAAAAAATAAAAATAATTTGGTCAGATAAAGGGAAAATGGGATTTTATGATCCTCGTGTTGTTCCACCTCCAACACTCGTTTGCGTTGGAGATATATTTAATAGAAGTAAAAATCAACTTGTAATAATGGAAACCCAGTCAGATGTAAGTCCAAGTGGATTTAATCTTCTAATGTGGTCCAAAAATCGTCTCAAACTTGATCAAACAGTTATGTTTGCTAATAACAAAATATGGTCTTCTGAAGAATGGGAAAGTGAGCATCCTGAAGAAAAGATAACATCTTTTGTTTGGTATACATTTGATATATTTAAAATAAACAATCAAATACGAATTTTAGCTCCTATTTATGATGGGAAAAGTATCCCCTCTGATACATATCAAGGATTAATAAAAATATCAGGGAATAGATTTGAAGTAGAAGAAATATTAAAACCTGTTGAACTTAAGGAAAGGGGACAAATTCTCCCTAATATCGTGCATTGTATAAATATAGATGGGAAAGGCAAAGGTCTCCTTCACATAACAGCTGATGACAAATATCATTTTTATAGATGAGGAGATGAAAATCCAATGGTCAGAATATTAAATAAAATTATCTTGGTTTTGACAATGTTATTAATCTGGTTTAGGATGGCAGATGCTAATCCATGGGAAGTTAAGCCATGGAAAGAAGGTATGCTAATAGAAGAAACAGAATGGGGTCAAAAAGATGACCTTGAATACTTCCAGAAATTGGGTGATTTAGAAATGAGAGAGAAACTTATTGGGCAATATGAAAAAGAAGGTGGAAAACAGATTGGTTTTATAGGGATGCTCCTTTTAGAAAAAGATCCTACTAGCAGAACAATGGCTGCAGAGATATTAGGAGGGGGTGGCGAGGATTGGCTTGCCCGAGAGAATACACCAGACCCAATTGCCGTCCCCCAGCTTATATATGCCTTAGAGAAAGACCCTTCTTGGGAGGTAAGAACTACAGTTGCATATTGGATATATTATAAATTTCCCAAAGACCCACGGATTATTCCAGCACTAAGGAAGGCATTGAATGATGAATCTATTTATGTTAAACATTATGCCGCAACCAGTTTATTGGGATTGAAAGAAAAGGACATTTTAGTTATAAAGACTTGGGCAAATACCTATTTCTCATTAGATTCAAAGCCAGTAGGAGACTTTAGGCCTAGAGGGTCAAGTGCTTTGGTTGATATACCTTTAGCAAGGCCATATCTTCTTAAAGCAATGATGTATCATAAAGATATAGAGATGCGTATAATCATAGCTATGGGTTATTACTCCAATAAGAAGGCAGACAAGACACTAAGAGAGGTTGCTTTAGTTACCCTACTTGAGGCTCTAAAAATCCCTCCTTACACACCTCCGTATAATGTAAGTGAATGGTTAGCAGTTAAAATAGCCCAAACATTAGGAGAAAACATAGATGATCTTATAGGTAATCAATTTGCAATAGATGCATTAAAAGAAGCAATGAAGATTACTATACGTAAGCAAAGGATTGAAGAGCTATTGAACAAGATTGAGGGAAGAAATGAGAATAATAATTAGTTTAATAATTGCTTTATTATCTATATCACAAGATGGACTTGCATATAATAGAGATTCAGCAAGTGAATACATACAAGACTGGGCAGTGGATCCCAACAACACACAACACAATGGCTGGAATTCGGATTACAACTTTTATGGAAATCCTCAAGGAAGAGGGGCAGATTGTGCAAACTTTGTCTCCCAAGTACTTAGAAGTGGATGTTATAGCCAGGAGATAGATAATTCGGGGATGGGAGACAATAGAGGTGGTATCCCTTCCTGTGAGGATTTAGATAATTTTTTAACCACAGGAGATAGATCAGATCATAATGAACTTACACGAATAAATGGTAGATTTGCTGCTCCACCTAATGATCTAGAAGTAGGTGATGTAATAATTTGGGGTTCTCCTCAAACAGGACAAAGCCACCATGCGGTAGTAGTTGCGTCAGTTACTACAAACCAGCAAGGTGCAATAACCAGAATTGGATATGCCGCTCATACAAACCCTCATGATAATGCAACCCTGTATAACAATGGTAATTGGAGAGGAATATCAACTTATCCCGAACTCAATATCTATCACATTAATCCCTCACCTTCGCAAGATCCACATCCTGATGACCGTCCAGGAGAAGGAAGAGTTATATCAACAACAGGTAGGGAAGGAGATGAAGTGTTTGCACCACCAACAATAATCGTTGTAGCCCATGACCCAAATGCAAAGTATGGAAAGCAGGGGATGGTAAATCCTGGAGAAATTTTAGAATACACCATAGAGTTTGAAAATGAGGGCGAGGGAATTGCTTATGGGGTTTATATCACAGATATATTAGACAAAGACTTTGATGATTCTTCTCTTTGGGTAGGTGACGTTAAGAGAATAGATGAAAATGGAAATGAAACAGAGGCAAACTTTGCATACAGATATGACCCTAAAACAAGGATGATTACTGTATTTGTTGATAATGGAGGAGAGGTTTTGTCAAAGAATGGAGGGAAGTTTAACATAAGGGTCCCGGTAAGGGCTGATGCAACGGAAGGAATGGTTATTGAAAACTATGCTACGGTATATTTCCCAAGTGTTCCTGAAGAGACAAAAACAAATGCCATTGTTTCTGTAGTCCCTTATGAAACAAGAATGCTCTTAGAATCTCCTTCTGTTCAATACTCTGACTCAATAATCCTTCAAGCAAGCATTACTACTACAACAGGAGAAAAGCCTGTGCCTTATGGAGAGGTGAAATTTGCCTGGGAAAAAGGAAACCAGACTACAAGGACAGATAAACAAGGAAATTGCTTTGGCTATTTTGATGAAGATATTAGTCCTGGAACCTATGCCGCAACCTCTATCTTTGCAGGTGATGGATTCTATTACCTTCCAGCAACAGATACAAAAGGGATAAAGGTATTAAAGGAAAATACCTCAATATCTCTCTTAAGTTCAGATATAAAAGAGGAAGGAACAAGCAATATAACCATAAAGATGGTGGATGATGACGAATCAGAGATTTTACATCAAGAAGACGAGCCAAAGATAATATACCTTGAATACTACAATGATGGTTGGCAGACCATTAAACAAGGGACATTAACAGGCAAAGAAATAAATTTTGAATTTACACTTCCTGTATTAACAAATCCAATAACTTTAAGAGCAAGATTTCAAGGGGATACAAGATATAATTCTTGCTCTGAAATAATAACACTTGAATCTTCAACAATTAAAGTATTCCCGGAACAAGGAGAGGCAGGACAGGAAGTAACATTAGAAGGTAGTGGATTTGGCACCAATTCCATTATTTATATTGATTTTGGAACGCATCTGACCATTGCGACAACTACCTCAAATGAATTTGGCACATTCCAGACTACATTTATTTTAGATAAGCAGTCACAAGGGACAAAGACAATTAGAGCAAGAGATGCCTATGGAAATTATGCAATAACGATATTTAAACTTATAAATATCCTTATATTTGCACCAAATAATAATAACGCCTTTGCCTATCCAAATCCATGGAGGGGTGAAGGCGATATTTACTTTGCCAATGTAAGTGAGGGTTCAACAATAAAAATTTACACCATAGCCGGTGAGGAAATAGACAGGATTGATGTAACTAAAAATCCTCAAAGATGGGATGTCAAAAGCAAAAGAATTGCCTCAGGTATCTATATCTATTGCATTACAGGCAAAGGCGGCAAGAAAATAGGAAAGATAGGGGTGATAAAGTAGAGGACAGAAGACAGATTACTAATCTCGCAAAGGCGCCAGGTTGTAACCTTTGCGAGCTTTGCGCCTTTGCGAGAAATATAATATCATAAAGGTATTTTTCAGATGAAAAAGATGTTTAAATATTTAATACTATCGATTTTTTTAGGTATAAGTATAGGGGCTTATGCTGCAGATTTATATGTCCCCAGCCAATACAAAACTATCCAGAAGGCAGTGAACAAGGCAAAGACAGGGGATAAAATTTATGTTGCCCCGGGCATTTATAAAGAGAGTATTACCATTAAAAAAGGGATTAGCCTGATAGGAATAAACCCGGACAAATACATCATAACCTCTTCCCATCTCAAAAATGGAAATACCATTATCTTTGAAGGGAAATCTGCCAATGGGACAATCACCGGCTTTACTATAACCGGGGCAAAAGGCTTCTTAGATAGAGGTAATGGAATACTCTGTTGCGACGGAGCAAGTCCTGTGATTATGAAAAATAGGATAAAGGGGAATGAGAATGGTGGTATTTTCTCCTGGCACTCTTCTCCGAATATTATAAAAAATATCATTTCGAAGAATAGATGTGCTGTTGACTTTTCCGATTCTGATTCAATTATTTCAAATAATATGCTCTTGGATAACAGATTTGGAATTACTTGCTCAGAATCTTCTTTAACCATTACTAATAATACAATATCAAGAAATAGTTTGAATATTGGTAGTGATGACTCTTCTTATATAACCATTACCAACAATCTCATCTCAGAAGGAAAGAATGGCATAGGAGGCAATAAATCTTATCTTACCATCACAAATAATACAATTGTAGGAAATAAACGAGGAGGGATCAATGTTGGAAATTCTCAGATAATCATTATGAACAACATCATTGCCAAGAATGGAAAGAACATTGCACAGAATGGAAAAGGGGAAAGAAAGACAAGATGTGGAATTGATTGCCGAAATTCAGATATTAAAGGAGATTTCAACTGTTTTTTTGACAATGGTCCAGGGATTAGAGGGACACAGAATTATTGTTTGGCTCCTCCTAAACCCCCACAGCCTCCAGACGAGCCAGAACACTACATCTACAAATCCCATTTAGGGGCAAATGAGATTCAAAAAGACCCAAAGTTTATCAGCGAAACTGATTTCCATCTAAAGCCATTTTCTCCTTGCATAGACAGAGGTTCAAACAAAGCCCCAAAACTTCCCAGGAAAGACAAAGATGGGAAGGAAAGGATAATCAATAAGAGGGTTGACATAGGTGCGTATGAATATTCAAAGTAATTATTCAGCCACTGATTAACACGGATTAGCACGGATAAATAGAATGAGTTTAAAATATGAAAAAATAACAGAGGATATTATCGGAGGAGCCTATGAAGTTTACAATGTTCAAAGGTTTTATGGCTTTCTGGAAAAAGTTTATCAAAAAGCATTGCAGGTTGAATTATTGTAACGAAAACATTTAGCAGAATTAGAATATCCAATTAAACTAAAATACAAAGAAGTTATTGGTGGTGAATTATTTGTAGATGAAAAAGTTATTGTAACCGTTCACCGCAGAGACAAAAGAGTTCGCAGAGAAAAAATTAAAATCTATGGACGAGACGCTTAACATCCCTGATTTTCATCAGGGCAAGCTCTTGAGTACAACAACATTAAACTGTTAGCTGATTTATTTCTATGTCTTCTCTGTTCCTCTGCGTCTCTGCGGTAAATTACCACCTGAACAGTTACAGGAAAAATTTTACTTTGACAAAAAACAAGATTTATGGTATAATTTAAAAAGAATGATACGAGGGGATTTAAAAAATGAATAAAAAATTAGCCTTAGCAGAAGAGTTTTTGGAAGAAGGGAAACTTGAACTTAAAAGATATGAGGCGACAAAGAAGGAAACATCTTTATGGCAAGCTTGCGAAAAGGGGTGGGCTACAGCTGCCTGTGCTCTAAAGGTAGTGAATCCAAAGATTAGGCGTCATGCTGACTTCGGAAAGACCGCTACACAATTGGCTAAAGAATACGGCAATCTTGATTTAATGCATGGTGAAGCCTGTGGTGAAATGCTTCATCGTAGCGGTTTCTATGAACATGCGTTGGATAAAGAGGTTGTAAAAGAAGGGCTTTTTTCTATTGAAAGTTTTTTAAATTTAATAGATAACATTCTATTAAATGGAAAAAAAGAAAAAACCTAACGAGTATAGCGTTCTATAAGTAGATATAACAATATAAAGTTTTTGTGTATAATACCGATAATAATATAGACTTTAGAAGGAGATATTATATGGCGAGGCAAGCGAAGCGAGGAATGATTAAGTTAACGAGGGAAGAGATGTCCGAGCTCTGGAGATGTTGAGAGAGCTCAAAAGGAGAAAGGGGGAAGAAAAAAATGGCTGTATTCTCACAATCTTTAGTTCTTGAAAAAGCTAATCTTCCGAAAATAAAGAAAGCACTCCATAGACTTCATTCAGGCACAGGAGAAGAAACAATTGCATCTACAGGATTCTTGATTCGTGAACTATCCAGACAAGCCGCAACACCAGAAGTTCAGGAAATCATGAAACAACTTATTAATAGATTAATTCGCGATTCACATAGTATATGTGTGAGTATTAGAGACAGAGCGATTAAAGAATTAGGAAAGTTAATCAATGAATTAGTTAAATCGAAAGATTTAGAAGGATTAAGATATGTGGCAAGGGCAAGTTATTTTAGTGATAATAGAAATAAAGCCCTTAAGGAATTAGTTAGATTTGAAGACCTCAAAGGATTAAGATATATCGCCCAGTGGGGAAGATTTAGAGATATTAGAAACAAATCAGTTGCAGAATTGGCTAAATTTAAAGATACAGAGGGACTGCGATTTGTTGCTCAGTGGAATATGTATCGGGATACGGCTAATCGCGCGGTTAAAGAACTTGAAAAATTAACTGAAAAATTGGTTAGATTTAAAGATAGAGATGGTCTGAAATGCTTGATAATCTTCAGTAAAGATAGAGAGGCTCAACGCAAAGCAATAGACGGATTAGAAAAATTGTTAGATGAGTTAATCAAATCTAAAGACTTAGACTCTTTACGATATGTCGCCGCATTAGGTAGTAATAGAATAAAACGAAATAGGGCGGTAGAAGAAATTAATGATTTAAAATCTCTCAAATATGTAGTCAGGTCTACTAAAGGTGTTTATAAAGATACTTGCCTTAAGGCGGTGCAAGAGTTAGAAAAATATATTGATGAAATGATGAAAACTAAAGATAGAGAAGGATTGGAGTACTTAGCAGAATTTAGTTCTAATGAATCTATATGGAAACAAGCAATTGAAGAAATACATAAGATAAGAGAGGTAAGTCAGGAAGATAAAGTTACCGAATCTTTACAAAAAATCCTTCTACCAAGAAAAATTGGGGGTGAATAGAATCTTAGTAATCAGTAAAGAAGTTCTCGCTAAACGGTAAAGGTCAACTTCATTTTCTGTAACCGTTCAGGAATATAGTCACAGAGAACACAGAGGGAATATATAATCACGAATGAACACGAATAATAAAAAGATTTGTAGTGCGAGGCTTTAGCCTCGCTTCTGGCAAGCAGGAAAGCGAACCTAATTGCTTTTTCATAAATAGGTTCCTCTTTTGGGGAGAGCGATAGCAAGAAGAACTTTAATGTAAATATCAAAATGCAAATATCAAAATTACAATGCAAAATGCAAAAATACTTGTAAATTAACAAAGTAGCTGGAGAATATTTTGATTTTTGATTTGTAATTTTACATTTTGATGTTTGATTTTTAATTTATTTTATGGTATTCCAGAAAAGTGGAAGTTAATTTTGCAAAAACCATAAGGTTCGCACTACATTTATCGAATGTCACAGGTTAATTCGTGTCCATTTGTGGCTAATTTCTCTAATTCTCTGTGAACTCTGTGCCTCTGTGGCTGAACGGTTACGGAAGTAGAAAGTAAAGAAAACATCACTCCTCACGCCTATCTCCTTACCTCCCACCTTCTATCTCCTACCACTATTTTCATCCTCCTTGTGTCCACCCTGTGGACATGTCCGTTTCTCCTGAAAATAGTTAATTAGAGATTAGAGAATTAGTGAATTAGAACCTGCACTCTTGCTAATCTCTAATCTCCAATCTCTAATCTCTATGCCCGATTTTCATCCTCCTTTGTGCCCACTCCCTGTGGGCATGAGCGTTTCTTCTGAAAATAGTTTTTTCACGCAAAGGTAATTTTTCCCTTATTTCCCTTTGCGTTCTTTGCGTGCTTGGCGTGAAACTTCCTTTCCCCTGAAAATATCCGCAGATTTCGCCGATTACACAGATTTTTCTCCTTAATTTATCCTCTACTGCTGATTCTGGAGGCGGCGATCGGATTTGAACCGATGCATAAAGGTTTTGCAGACCTCTGCCTTACCACTTGGCTACGCCGCCATTAAGTTGATTGGTCATTGAAATTTATTTGTAATTTGGTATTTGTGATTTGGAATTTTGTGATTTTCAATTGATTTAACCGTTACTTCAGACGGCTAAATAGTTACATAACTTATTTCCTTGTTTCCTTAACACTTTATTGTCTGATTTTTTTCTTGTTTTTTAATCTCCTTCCAATGAGCAATGACCTCTTGTGAATTATTAAACTTCAAATCGCCAAATACATGTGGATGTCTGCGTGTAAGTTTTTCACAGATGCCGGTTAAAACATCCTGAATGTCAAACAGCCCTTTTTCTTTTGCCAATTGAGCCTGCATCACAATTTGCAACATCAAATCGCCCAGTTCTTCTTTTAATCCATCAGGTTCTTCATTCTCAATCGCTTCGAGCACTTCATAAGTTTCTTCAAGTAAATAAGGTTTAAGGGATTGAGAGGTTTGTTCTTTATCCCACGGACAACCGTTTTCACCACGTAATCTGGCAATTATCTCAACTAATTGTGTAAATTGCTCTTTCATTTTATTCGGTAAAACAACTATTTTTTATCAGTGGGTCTAATTTCTTCAATTATCCCATAGACAGAGACATAAAGTACTGCAATTCCAGCAATTGTAAAATAAATGTAACTATTCACCGCAGAGACGCGGAGACACAGAGAAAAAATTAAAATCTATTGGCTATACGCTTAATTCCATCTCTTAGAACAGAAACATTAAAATTGATCAATAAACCTATCCTTTTATTCATCATTTTTAGATAGGTTAAAAGTTGAGCTTCGTGAATCGGAAGTAGTTGCTCGACTGCTTTTAATTCTACGATAACTTTTTCTTCAACTAAAAGATCTATCCGGTATCCACAATCTAATTTAAATCCTTTTTTCTTTGTTCCTCTGCGTCTCTGCGGTGAATAGTTACCTCATTTTTTACCTTCTTCCTTTTTACTACTTCCTAACAAAGTCAAATTCTTAGTAATCTTTGCCTCTTTTTTCAATCCTTCTATCCATGTCTGAAACATCAATCGCGTTTTTGTCTCATCTTTTCGCATCATCATCCGTTTAATATCTTGTTTAATCTCATCAAATCCTTTTCCTGGGAACGCTTGAGATAATTGTGTTTGGTGAGTTTCGTAAAACTCTTTTGCCTCGTCATCGCTTATCTTGATTTTATCAAAGACCTTAACCTTAATTAACTCCTCAATCAGCATTTGATTTTTAAGCAGAGTTAATCGTTCTTGAACTTCCTTTTTGCGAGGCAAGCCTTCTTTTATTGCCTCTTGAATCATCAACTTTTCCGTAATCATCTGGTCTAAAAGTTTCTCCTTCATCGCTGGTGTAGTAAGCATAGATTGATAAGCAGGAGGAAGATTACGAAATTGGTCTTCAAACTCTTTAAGTGTAATTTTTTCTCCTCTCACCGTAGCTAAAGTTGGGGATTTAGTCCCACAACCTGTTACAAGAAAACTCAAACAAATCAACACAATAAAATATTTGGACATCTTTTTTACCTCCTGTTGATAAATTGTATCACATTAGTTATAAAAAAGCAAGTATTTTTTTATTTCAAAACCTTTTCTTTTAAATTAATTGCTTCATATACCTCGATTGGTTCTTCTAATCCTTTAATCATAATAGGTTCTAATTTAAGGAGATTTACTAAACTTGCTATTTTAAGATAAGTATTTTTATCAAGTAATATTTGGTCTTTTTGGGCTAAGTTTTGAAGTCGAGCGGCTAAATTTACCCGCATTCCAATCGCCGTATATTCCATCCGTCTCTCAGAACCAATATTGCCTACTACTACCTCACCAGAAGTAATGCCTGCTCCAATATGAATAGATTCTTTCAGATTCTTATTAAATTCATTTAACATCTCTTTCATTTCTATCGCCGTCTTAACAGCTCGTAAAGCGTCATCTTCATGTTTAATTGGTGCACCATAAATAGCCATCAGCCCATCGCCCATAAACTTATCTACTGTCCCTTCATATTTAAAAACTACCTCAACCATCATCGTAAAAAACTCATTTAATAAATGCACTATTTTTTCTGCCGATAACTTTTCTGACACTTGAGTAAAACCACGAATATCAACAAAGAGTGTCGTAACCTCTCTATACTCACCACCTAACCGAACACCTTCTATATTCTGTAAGATAGTATCTGCTACTTCTTTAGTTACATATCGTTCAAAGGTATGTTTCATCAATTGCTTTTCCTTCAAACTTCTTGCCATACGATTAAAGCTAAAAGTTAACTCACCCAGCTCATCTTTACTTTTAATAGGCAGGATAATATCAAAATTCTCGTTACTAATTTCTTGTGCCCCTTTTGCTAATGTCGTGATTGGTTTAATAATAAATTTAACCAGGAAAATAGTGCCAATTATTCCAATTAAAAGAATAATTAATGTCATCAAAATAATCCTATTTCGGGTTGCAAATAATATCTTATTAATCCCCTCCTTTGAAAAGCCAAGATAAACCGTGCCTATCTTTATGTCTTTTTGATAAATAGGGGTGCTAACATGAAATAGGTGGTTAGAGACTAAATTCTTATCCTCCTCATACAGCGTGTCTATTTTCATCATATCCTGATGTCCCTTAATTTTATCCTTTGCATCTACCACCACTATGTATAAAATATCCTTATCTTCTTCCATAGTGCGTTTAATTAAAGGGGAAAGGAAAAATTCAGGCTCTGGTTGGAGGAGTAATTTTTGGCTACTTTGGGCAATGAGTTTTAGTTGTGTCAAAATGCGTTTTTGTGTTTCGTCGGTAAGTGCCTTTTTCTGATAGTCTAAGACACCCTTACCGATTAAAAGATAAATCCCAACAATGAGTAGACTAACGGCGAGGGTAAATTTAAGTTGTATTGATGTTTTTTTCTTAAATTTTGCTTCCATTTTTAACTATTCATTCTTCACTGACTTCTTCTCTATTTTGGTAACTATTCAGCCGCGGATGGACACGGATGAAACACTGAAAATTCGTGAATCGTATCCTGTATCCGTGTCCGTAATCAGGCTGAAGGCTGAAGGGCTTTTCTCCTTCTAACTTCCACCCCCTTAATCCCCGCCAGCGGGGGACAACCCGCCTCTGACCTCTGTCTTTTGTCCTCTGCCTTCTGCCCTCTGCCCTCTGTATTTATCCGTGCTAATCCGTGTTAATCAGTGGCTAAATAATTACTGAATAGTTACCTATTTTGTTTGCATTAAGCGATTGATGGCATTAAGATATGCTTTAGCCGAAGCAACAATAATATCTGTGTCTGCCCCACGACCGACGAATATCCTTCCCTCTTTTTCAATACGAATAGTTACTTCACCCATCGCATCCATTCCACCTGTAACTGATTGGACTGCGAATTCAACTAATTTACAATTGGGATTGACTATTTTATCAATGGCTTCGTAACTCGCATCTACCGGTCCTGAGCCAGCTGATTCTGTTTCTAATATTTGCCCTTTTGAAGTAATCAATTTTACCTTAGCCGTTGGTGTAATTTTATTTCCACACCACACCTCTAAAGAATCAAGTGAATAGGATTCTTCGACTATTGAAATTTCATCATTAATGATTGCCTCAATATCACTATCTGTAATTTCTTTCTTTTTATCCGCCGTCTTTTTGAATACTTCAAATGCCTTTTCAAATTCATTCTCACTAATCTCATAACCTAATTCTTCTAATCTATGTTTAAAGGCATGTCTTCCAGAAAGTTTTCCTAAGACAATTTTACTTGATGGAAGTCCAATACTTTGCGGGGTCATAATTTCATAAGTTGTTCGCTCTTTGAGGAAACCATCCTGGTGGATTCCGGATTCATGAGCAAAGGCATTTGCTCCGACGATAGCCTTATTGGGCTGAACTGGTATTCCTGTGTAGTGACTCACCATTTTAGATGTTTTATAGATTTGGGTTGTATCCACATCGGTTTTAAGCCTAAAGAAGTCGGGTCTGGTTTTAACTCCCATCACGATTTCTTCTAAAGAGGCATTACCAGCCCGTTCACCAATGCCATTTATGGTGCATTCGATCTGTCGGACGCCCGCACGAATTGCGGCTAATGAATTAGCCACAGCCAATCCTAAATCATTATGACAATGAACACTTAAAATCGCTTTAGAGATATTTGGGACATTGACGATGATATTTTTGATGAGATTGCCAAATTCTTCGGGAATAGTATAACCAACAGTATCCGGGATATTGATTGTTGTTGCCCCTGCAGAAATAGCTGATTCAATCATCTCGTATAAATATTCTACATCAGCCCTTGTCGCATCCATTGGTGAAAATTCAACATCATCGGTATAACTTTTAGCCAGGGCAACCATTTCTTTCACAATTTCGATTACCTCAGCCGGGGATTTGTGAAGTTGGTGTTCTATTTGTATGTTGGAGGCAGAGATAAAGGTGTGTATCCTGGGTTTTTTAGCGCCAGAGATTGCTTCCCATGCCCTATCTATATCTCCTTTTCGGGCACGAGCTAAGGCACAGATAGTTGGTCCTTCAATTGTTTGAGCAATTAGCCGAACTGCCTCAAAGTCACCAGGGGATGAAATTGGAAAACCAGCCTCAATAATATCTACCTGCAACCTGGCTAATTGTTTGGCAATCTCAAGTTTTTCTTTTATCTCCAGACTTGCTCCTGGCGATTGTTCGCCATCTCGTAATGTCGTATCAAATATGTATATCTTCTCCATTTTATTCTCCTGAAAATAGGAAGTAGAGAGTAGAGAGTAGAGAGTAGAAAGTAAAGAAAACATCACTCCCCACGCTTATCTCCTCATCTCCCACCTTCTATCTCCTACCACTATTTTCATCCTCCTTTGTGCCCACTCCCTGTGGGCATGAGCGTTCTCCTGAAAATAGGCTGAAGGCGAAAGGCTTAAGGCTGAAGATTTTTTATCCTATGTCCTTCAGCCCTCAGCCTATTTTCATCGCTCTTTCTTCCACAGGTTAATGTTTGTTTCCCCAAATGACTGACCCATTACAAGTAGGAGAGTAAGAAAGTAAGAGAGGGAATAAGTAATTTTGGAAAAAACGATTTCCCTTGCCTACTTGCCTACTATCTACTTCCCTACTTTTTGGTGTTATGTTCGCCGAATTCCCAATTTATAAATACCCACCTTTACCCCTTTTAGGAGAGAGGCTGACGGTTAATAAAAAGATAAGTCCAGCAATAATAACCATCACCGCACCTGTTGGCACGTTTAGTCCCTTGTTTAGATTAAGATAATATGAAATCCAGATACCCAGAAATGATGAGGTAACACCAAATATAGCCGATAAAATAACGGCTTTGCGAATATTATAGGTCAGCTGACAGGCAGAGGCTGCCGGGATAATAATCATTGCCACAACTAATAACTCCCCAACTGCCTTTAAAGAAGAAACAATTGTGCCGGCGACTAAACAAAGGAGAAAATAGAAGAGGAAAGTAGCCGGAAGACCAGAGGCATCAGCTAAATCCTGATTATAAGTAATAAAATAAAATTCTTTAAAAAATAGGAGAATAACAAGAATGACAATTATCGTCGTGACGATAAGTAATTGAATTTCAAAAGCAGATGGAAGAATAAGCGTGCCAAAGATATAATGGCGTAATTCTTCTGCTTGCTCAGGTAAAACACCCATCAAAAAAAAGCCAATGGCCATAGTAAAAGCAAAGAAAATACCGATGGAGGCATCTAATTTTAGTTCTGCTCGTTTGCTAATATGTCCAATGAGTAATGCCGTGCAAAGGCTGATGATAAGTGCCAGTGCAATTGGGCTGATGTTCAGAATGAATCCAAGAGCAACACCTGCAAAAGCCGCATTGGCAATCCCTACTCCCATAAAAGAAAGCCCTCGCAAAATAACAAATACCCCAACCAGAGAACAGCTTAATCCTACCAACATTGCAATCAGTAAAGATTTTTGCACAAAACTATATTTTAGAAATCCATATAGTTCAAATCCAGACAGGTCCATATTACTCTCCCCCTTCGTCAACTAAAAAGAAATAGTGATTATTATGAGAAAATATTGTTACTTTTACTTTATATAAATCACCTAAAACCTGTTCATTTAAGATTTCCTTAGGCGTCCCAATTTTATAGATAGACTGATTCAAACAAATTATCCTATCTAGCGATTTACTTAAAAGATTGATTTCATGGGCAACATAAAATGTGGTTATTTGTTGAGTTTGATGGATTTCGTTTATTAAGTTAATAATAACATTTTGAGTGCCAATATCGATGTTTGCAGTAGGCTCATCTAAAAGAAGCATTTCAGGTTGTTGAGCTAATACTCTGGCAACCGCAACTCGTTGTTGTTGGCCCGAGGATAGATGTCCAAATGGTGTATTCACATATTCTTTCATCCCTACTTTTTCTAATGATTCAAGCACTATTTTTTTATCTTCTTTAGCAGGGTTCTTGAAAAAGCCTATTCTGGCAAATCTCCCCATCATTACGACATCTCTGACTTTAATAGGGAAGTAACGGTCTATTTCTGGATTTTGAGGGATATAGCCAATTTTATTTCTAATTCTGCCTCTTAACCTGCCCTGTTTTCCCCAGATCTTAATTTTGCCCGAACTGGGTTTTAATAAGCCTAAAATGAGTTTCAGAAGGGTAGTTTTACCTGAACCATTAGGACCAATTATGCCGACAAACTCTCCTTTAAAAATACTCAAGTCTATATTAGATAGTGCAATTTTTTCCCCATATTTAACTGTAATATTTGATAATTCAATTATTGTTTCTTTTCCCAACTTTTTCTCCTGAAAATACTTTTTGGTAACTGTTCACCGCAGAGACACAGAGACGCAGAGAAAAATACACCCCTACCCCCTCTCAAGAGGGGAAAATCTATGGACAATACGCAGAAATTCCATCCCTGATTTTCATCACGGCAAGATTTTGAGTACAACAACATCAAAATTGATTAACAAATCTGACTTGCCTGCTGAACATTCGACAAGCAGGTCCTATGTATTTCAATAGATGCACCAATAATCTTTTCTGTTATCTGATTTATTTCTATATCTTCTCTGTTTCTCTGCGTCTCTGCGGTGAATTACTATCTGAACGCTTACTCTTAATGAGTATGAGTATGCGAATGAGTTTCTTCTTCTTGTTTCTTTCCAGGGATAATTTTCATACTTTCAATCATTTTCACGACCTTAGGTAGATCCTCTTCTTTATTTTGAAAGAAAACCGTAATCTGTAAATTCCTATTCTTAGGAAATGCCTCAATCCTTGTGCGATAAAATTCAGTAAAGAGTTTTTTATGTTTTGTTTGAAAATAATATGCATCAACATCTTTTATATCCATTTTTTCAACCTTGATTGGTTCGCCTAAAACACCTAATTCCTCAAGTATAAGTAAGGAGGCGGCACTCTGAAAATCCTCAGGATTTTCAAATGCCTTTTTATATTCCTTATGAACAGCATAAACATTTTCTCTCCAGAAAATTACTGCACATCTTGTTATTTTTTCGGAAGAAAAGCAAACGGCTTTGTTTTTATCCTCATTAACCTTTTCATATTCCGGAAATAACCTGATAGAAAATCCATTATTTGGACTTGTATAAAGTTGTCCCTCTTCTTCCAGATTAACTAATTTTTGATTAGTCTGTGGAGTAGGTTTATTACAACCTGCTCCAACTATTAACAAACATAGCACACTTAAAAAAATTTTTTTCATTTCTTTTATTTTCCTCCTTTTTTATCACAGAGCAGAAAACAAAGGTTAGAAATCTGACCTCGTCCCTCTATCCTCAGTCTTCTTTTCCTTATCCAGTTGCAATGCCTTAACAAATGCCTCAACAGACTCTTTATCTTTACCCAATTGCTCATAGAGGTCGCCGAGTGTATAATACAATGAGGCATCCGTCGGGTCTAAGTCGATGGCTTTATTTAATTCCAAAACCGCTTTTTCGTAATCTTTCTTTTCAATATAATCGTCTACTTTTTTAAGGATTTGTTGTTTTTGAATACCTGCATCCTCTTGTAATTCCTGCATACTGGTAATAATCTTTGGTTGTTCTACTTCTTTTTTGGCGGGACAACCACTCAATATAAATCCTATTAATATAAAAATTACCCATTTATTCATAATTGATTAATTATACATTAAATATTTTTACCTGTCAACTTTTTTTCTTCTTGACTTTTTATAAAATTTATGATAATGTAGTAATCGAAATGGTTATTGATTTAGAACAAAAGGATAGTTTAAGATTTATACTTAAACAGAAATCCAGAGATTATTATTTTAAATTCTTTTCTATTCTTAATGAACTTAATAAGATTCAGACAGGCGGAGATGTAGTCTATCATGCTCAACATGGAGTTAAACATTGTGAAATCGTAGAACAAAACCTAAATGACCTACTCCCGGCTACCCTCAAGCGTAAAATGAATCATAAGGAGATATTTTGTATGCTATTGGCGGTTTGGTTTCATGATGTTGGAGAAATATTTGATGAAAAAGGTAAAGGATATACGCATATCAGAAGTCATGATTATATTTATAAACATTATGAAGATTGGAAACTTGATGAATCTAATGCACATTTCATTACACAAATTTTAAAGGAATCCGCAAAAGAAACAGAAGAAAAAATAATATTAGAAGATGACCGAACTTTAGTTAGGTTTTTAGCTTATTTACTTCGGCTATCAGATAAATTAGATATTGGAAATAGCAGTGTGCCTCGCGAACTTCTTACCCCCTGGAAAAGGTCATTTAAAGACCACACCGTGCTATCTCTTTTAAAGGAAAGATTTGATGTTGATTTGAAAATTGATTCAGAACACTGGATAATTTGTGCCTATTTAAACCCAAAATCAGAACTACTTGCTAACACAGAACTTATAAATGATATTTATGATAAGATACAAATAAGATTAAATAAAGACCTTGATTCTTTCAAAGAAGTTTTTTATCAAAATGGCCTGGGCTATCAAAAAATTAAACTCATTCTTTCATCAAAAATTAAAGAAAAGGAAGTTTTGGTGAAAAACAAACCCCTCCAAATTTCCCCTTACAAATTCCTTCATTATTATGAAACTTACGATAAAGATTTATTTTGGGGACGAGAAGAGGATATTTCTAAATTTGTAGGTCATATTTTGATTAATAAATTAGTTGTTATCTATGGAGATGCCTTGATAGGAAAGACATCTTTGATTAAAGCCGGAATTATTCCAAAATTATCCGAAGGGAATATTGCTATTTACATCAATTGTAACCGTGACCCGTTGAATTTGATTAAAGAAGAGGTTGAAAAAGAATTCAAACGGGAGAGAATCCGAAGCTTCAAATTAGATAAATCATTGTCATTAGTAGATTTTTTCAAAAATATCGATTTACCTTATTCTATTATTATCTTTATTGACCATTTTGAGAATTTCTTTAAACAGGTAGGTAAAGAGGCACAGGAAGAATTTATAAATGAAATAGCAACCTGCACTTATGCCGATAAACCTCTAGTTAAATTTATATTTGCCATACAAAAAGATCTTTTTGTTCATTTAGGCAGTTTTAAGGATAGATTACCGGAGCTATTTCAGAACGCCTTTGAATTAACAAAACTTACTGAATCTCAGGCATTAGAGGCAATTGAATGTCCAGCCAAATTGTTTAATATTGAATATGCCAGAGAACTTTTAGAGGCATTAATCTGGGATATTAGAGATGAGCAAGATTTAATCCAGCCAATTCATATTCAAATCGTATGTAATAAATTAGTCCAAACCCTGAATCCTGAGTTGTTAAGGGATATATTACCCCAAACAATAAGTTATGAATGGTATGATGACCTGGGTGGAGTTCAAGGGATTTTATCAGATTACCTTGAAGATACATTAAGAAAAATGAACGAGCTATCTGTGGATGAAAAAGAGCAGGCAAAAGGTATTTTGAAGGTAATGGTTACTTCTTTTGACTCACATCCAGAAATGAATATCCAGCAAATCTGCTCTTTTATTAAAATTGAAGAAGATAAATTAAATATGATATTAGATTGTTTAGTAAATTATTCCCTACTGCGAAAAGTAAAAAAGGATACCTATGAATTAATTTCCAATTATTTAATTAATAGTATTACTAAAAAGTGGCTAACTCGAAAAGATATAGAATTACGGCAGATTATTGAAAATATCAATAAGGCATTAGATGATTGGCGGGCACATCATTGGCGAATGGATATTAACTTATTGAGTAAGGCATATCTATATCGAGAAGATTTACCTGCATCAGAAGAAACATTAGAACTTTTACTGCGTAGTTCTCTGGAACACAATTTCCCGGCGTGGTTCTGGATTCGTAAGATTGAACCTGACGAACTCAAGAAAGTGCTTGTTGATGCTATTAAAACAGCAGATAGTAATGGGATAAAGAGAATTATTGATATTTTAGACAAAGATGGCATTTTAGCCTTAGACCATCTTATTCTTAGATTAAATGACCCGGTAACAGAGGTAAGAAAAGCCGTTATAGAGGCGTTAGGTTGTCTGAAGGACCCAAGAACAATAGACTATCTTTTGCAAAGATTAAGTGATTCAGATTTAGATGTTCGAGATGGGACGATAAAAGCCTTATGTAATTTTGGTAGTCCAAGGATATTAGAGATATTTATTTCTCAATTAGAGAATTCAGATTGGCGAGTAAGAAAGGCGGCCGCAGATGGTTTAGGGATTTTAAAAGCATCTAAATCGTTGGAATTATTATTTACAAAAATCAATGACCCGGACTCTGAGGTTAGAAAATCAGTGGTGACGGCTCTGGGTAAACTGGGTAATCTCAAAGCCCAAACACCACTTATTCGTCGATTGAAGGATTCTCACGCGGAGGTAAGAGAGGCGGCGGCTAAAGCACTTGGGAATCTAAGTAGTGTGTCTGCGGTTGATGACCTTTTATTATGTTTTAATGATAAGGTTTGGCGAGTAAGAGAAGCCGCGGCTATTGCCTTAGGTAAATTAAAGGATGAAAAGGCATTAGAGCCTTTATTAGAAATGGCGAATGACCCGGATACCGATGTTCGTAAGGCAGTTGCTGAGGCACTCGGTAATTTACAGACACCACGAACGATGCAAATCCTGTTTAATATGCTTGCGGAATCTGAATGGTGGAAAAAAGAAATAGCCACTATTGCCCTTGGTAAATCAAAAGATACAAAGGCGTTAGAGCTTTTTCTGGAAGGATTAGATGACCCTGATTGGCGAGTTAGAGTGACAATGGCTAATGGATTAAAATTACTAAGTATAACTGATACAAAAATAGAAGATGCTATAATTGAAAGACTTCGTGACCCACATGAAGAAGTTCGAAAAATAGCTATTATTGCCTTAGAAAACTTAGGCACAGAAAAGGCTATCACACCAATTATATCCTGTCTTAATGATTCTTATGAACCTGTCCGAATAGCCTGCGTTCAAACGCTTGGGAGTATTGGCAATTTAGATGTCTTAGAACCTTTGCTGAATGGAATCAATGATAGCTCTCCAGAAGTTAAAAATACCTGCCTGGTAGCATTACAAAAAATTGATGAAAAATTCTATCGCAAAAATATTTTGGATAGTAGTGAGGTGTGAAATTAAACATTTTCCAGCAATTCTTTAGCCATCTGAAGATGTAAATAAGGGAAAAATGGAAAAAGTGGGGCAGATTGTCCCACTTAAAAAGGAGGAAAAAAATTTATGATAGAATTACCAAAAGAAAAATATACTGGTAAAATTGGTGAAGTCGTTATTGGCAAAGATTTAAAGGTTGGCGGCGAAAATACCTTTCCTTTTTATACCTTCGAAGGGGATTTGCCAAATGAACCCAGAATCGCATTGGAAGTCTATGACATCGAGCCAAAAGACTGGCCACAGGCTTGCCTTGAGCCATTTAAAGAGGTGGTTTCTGACCCGGTTGCCTGGGCAAAAAGATGCGTAGAATACGGGGCGGATATGATTTGTGTTCAATTGATTGGCACTGACCCAACCGCTGAGAATAAATCCGCGGAAGAAGCCGCAGAACTTTGTAAAAAAATCGCCGAGGCAGTGAATATTCCTATCCTTGTCTGGGGAAGCGGGAAAATAGAAAAGGATGCAGAGGTATTGAAAAAGGTCGCTGATGCCACTCAAGGTAAAAATCTGGTTTTAGCCCCGGTTCAGGAAAATAATTATAAAACAATCGGTGCGGTCGCCATTGGTTATAAAAATAAAATCTCTGCCTCTGCTCCGATGGATGTGAATTTATCCAAACAACTCAATATCCTTCTTTCAAATCTTGGTGTTGCGGATGACCAGATTATCATTGACCCCACTGCCGCTTCACTCGGATATGGAATTGAATATGTCTATTCAATTATCGAGCGAGCTAAACAGGCCGCTCTTACCCAAAATGATGTAAAATTGCAAATGCCCATTGTGGTTAATCTTGGCAAAGAGGCATGGAAGGTAAAAGAAGTAAAAATACCCGAATCTTATGAGACAAAACTGGGCAATATTGGAGATGCCAGAGAAAGAGGTATCCTCTGGGAAGCCATCTCGGCTATGGGTTTGCTAATCGCCGGGGCAGATATTATTATCATCCGGCATCCAGAGACTCTAAAATTAGTTCGCAAGATTACAAATAAATTATTGGGTAAGGAAATAGAAAAAACTGCTGTGGAAAAACCAAAAGAAGAAATTAAACCCACGCCAGAAATACCAAAACCTGCACTCCCAACAGATGTGTCTGAAGTGATTTTAAAACTTACGCAAGAGATAGAAATCCTGAAGAAACGATTAGACGAACATAAACCAGCTACGGTTAAGATTATTATTGAAGGTCCGGCAGAGGTCATAATCGAAAAAGTGGGTGAAGAAAAACCAACCGTTCCCTTTGTTGAGATGCCTGTAAAAAGAAAATCAGTCATTTCTCTTAAAGAAGTGATTATCGATGGGGTAGTTGAAAAATTTAGCTATGACTACGAGGCACGAGTTGAGGGACAAAAGGTCTCCTGCAAATTTGGAACAACAGGTGTTTGTTGTCGGCTCTGTGCTATGGGACCCTGCCGAATCTCACCAAAAACCGATAAAGGCTTATGCGGGGCAACTCCAGATACGATTGCGGCAAGAAATCTTATCCGAATGATTGCTGTTGGCGCCTCATTATTTACTGATTATACTCGTTCTGCAGTAAAAAGAGTAGAATCAGAAGAGATAAAAACTTTTGCAGAAGAATTTGGCAGACATTCCGGAGAACCAGGATTTCTTAAATCTGTCCCGAAAAAAATATACAATATCTGGCAAAAAATGGATATTCTTCCCCGCGGCATCGACCGTGAAATTGTTGAATTGATGCATCGAACCCATATGGGTGTTGACCAGGATTTTAATAATCTCTTGCAGTGTGGTTTGCGAGTTGCCCTCTCCTCTGGTCTGGGAAGTACATTTATCGGCTCACAGGTTAAAGAGGCATTATCCCCACCAAAACAATTATCCACATTTTCACTTAATTTTATAGAAAAAGATGCCTTCAATATTATTGTGCCTGTGGAGTCACTCGACGCCTTTTATCAAGCCGCTGAAGAAACTGAGATAAAAACCCTTGCCAGACAATTGGGCATTCCAAAGATAAAAATTATAAATTTAGAAGATGTCATCAGCCAGGAAATGGCAATGATGACGGGCGCGATTGATGTCATTGTGGCTGATGAAACAACACCAATTTCCGCATTACTCATTGCCTCCTGCTACCATACCCGCGCATTTACACTAACTTCAATAGATATTGCCGGCGTAAAGAAGATGGATAATGCCAGTTCTATCTTAAAAAAGGCATTAGCCAACATCCAGAATCGCGGGGCAATGAACATCACGGAAAATGAACTGGAAATTACCTCAAAACTCCCGACTAATACAGACAAAATAAAGGGAATAGCGATTGTTTTAAACTGCAAAGGAGACTATACGGAAACGATTAAGGAGCTTATTACCAATGATATTCTCGTTTTGCATGCGGGATGTGGGAGTTTGGAATTGGCTAAAAACGGTTTGTTCAATAAGTCTGCTGTTCAGTTTGCCGGGAAAAATCTTGCCGCCTTTTGTGAGCAAGAGAATATTTCACCGTGCATTTATGTAGGCACCTGTATGGACATATCAAAGGTGATAGTGTCAATGATGTCTTTGGAGAATATTTTAGCAATCATCCCGGAATGGATAGGTGAAAAGGCGATTGCCCAGGCATTTTTTATGCTTGGTTGTGGACTACCAGTTATTCTGGGCAAGGATTTCTGGGTAAGTGGGACTAAAGAATTAGTTAATCTCCTTTACAAAGATAACCCACTTGGGACAAGATTTATTTATAAAGAAGATAACATAGCCCAGGAAACATTAAATCTTATAAACCAGGAAACATTAAATCTTATAAAAATGTAAGCGTTCAGGAATCAGCCATCAGTTGTCAGCATTTAGCCATCTTTTAGCTAAAAAAGCGAACTGATTACAGGAGAAACTGGGCATGTCCCAGGAGTGGACACAAACGACGATGAAAATTAATGGGACGCAGATTTACAGGATTTACAAGATTTTAAAGAAAAACTACTAAGGCACTCTAAAAACATCAAGAAACACTAATGGAATAACTATAGAAATACAATAATAAAAAATTAATTTTAATCCTGTTCATCTGCGAAAATCTGCGTCCCAATTTACATTTTCAGGAGAAACGCTCATGCCCACAGGAAGTGGGCACAAAGAAAGATGAAAAATGGGTTTGAGGGTTTAATGGTTCAGGTGAAATCAGGTTGAAGCCTGCGGCTACCAGCCTTCCCGAGTCCCGAACCCCGAGTCCCGATTTTCAGGTAAACATTTAAACTGATTGGAGGTAAAAATAGTGGTTGTAACAACAGAAAAAGAAAAAAAAGTAGAAAAAAAGATTGATGAGTTAACCGTAGATAAAGCATCGATGGAAATGCTACAAAAAGCTAGAACGGCTAACATTGAGACCGTGTGGGATAGACACGAGAAGATGAGTCCGAGGTGTAAATTTGGAGAAGGGGGAATATGTTGTCGTGAATGCGGAAAAGGTCCCTGTCGAATTACGCCTAAGGCACCACAGGGTGTTTGTGGTGCAGATGACGGTTTGATTGCCGCAAGAAATCTGGCTAAAATGACCGTGGGTGGCTCTGCCGCTCACTCAGACCACGGTCGCGCTGTTGCTGAAATATTCCTCGCCGCGGCTAAAGGGGAAGCCCCTGGCTACCAGATTAAAGATGAAATAAGACTTCATCAGGTCGCAAAATTATTTGGGATAAACACCGTAGAAAAGACAAATCAGGAAATTGCCATTGAAGTTGGCGAACTTGCCTTATCAGAATTTGGTAAGCAAGATGACGAATTAACATTCATTAAACGAGCTCCGGAAAAAAGACAGGAAATCTGGAAAAAACTGGGGATTGTCCCAGGAGGTATAGACCGCGAGGTAGTTTATCTAATGCATCAGATTCATACCGGCGTAAGTGATGATGTTGAGGATATTTCTTTAGCCAATTTCAGGTGTAGTCTGGCAGATGGTTGGGGAGGGTCAATGATTGCGACTGAACTTCAAGATGTCCTTTTTGGTGCCCCTGTCCCCGTGAGGTCACGGGCCAACCTGGGTGTGCTTAAAGAAGATGAGGTAAATATCATTGTTCATGGACATGAACCGATATTATCTGAACTGGTCGTTGCCGTTTCTTCAGAGCCAGAAATGATTCAATTAGCAAAAGAGCAAGGAGCAAAAGGTATAAATATTGCAGGAATGTGTTGCACGGCAAATGAAATCCTTATGCGACACGGCATTCTGCTTGCAGGTAATTTCTTACAACAAGAACTGGCAATTATGACTGGCGCGGTGGAGGCGATGATTGTGGATGTCCAATGTATTATGCAATCCCTGACTCCGGTTGCCTCCTGTTTTCATACCAAAATAATTACCACCTCAAAAAAGGCAAAAATTCCAGGTGCAATCCATATCGAGTTTGATGAACACGATGCCATAAATACCGCAAAAGAGATTGTTAAACGGGCTGTCTTGAATTTCAAAAATCGCAAAAAAGATGTCGTTATCCCAAAACAATCTATGGAATTAATTGCCGGCTTTACCCATGAATATGTCAATTATATGCTTGGTGGAAGGTTTCGGGCTTCTTACCGCCCACTTAATGACAATGTTATCAATGGTCGGATAAAAGGTGTGGTTGGAATTGTGGGATGTAATAATCCAAAGGTGAAATATGATGCGGTGCATCTTGAAGTTACCAGAGAACTTATTGCCAATGATATTTTAGTTGTGCAGACAGGCTGTGCGGCGATAGCCTGTGCTAAGGAAGGATTATTATTACCAGAGGCCGCGGTGAAATATGCGGGTAAGGGATTAGCTGAGGTCTGTGAGGCAGTTGGTATGCCACCTGTGCTCCATTGTGGTTCCTGTGTGGATAATTCCCGCATCCTTATTGCCTGCACCGAAATGGTTCGTGAAGGTGGACTTGGGAATGATATTTCAGAATTACCTGTAGTTGGAATCGCACCAGAATGGATGTCCGAAAAGGCAATCGCCATTGGGCATTATGTTGTTGCCTCTGGAATTTTTACCATATTTGGCGTCACCTATCCTGTCATTGGCAGTGAATCAGCAAAAAAGATGGTTTTTGAGAAATATGGCGAGCTTGTCGATGGCAAATTTGCTTTAGCCGTTACTCCATCAGAGATTGTCAATCTCACGATTGACCACATCAATAAAAAACGCAAGGCACTTGGAATTGATAAACCCAAAGAAAGAATATTGTATGATATGGAGATGAGACGAGAGCTTAAGTTTTAGTAAAGGGGGCTTTGGGGTCAGACCTCGAAAGCAGAATTAATCAAATTAAGTACCTGTTTAGCGTGGTCAGAGAACATGAAGGAAAAGTATCGAGTTATTACAAAACTATTTGAAATACAATAAGTTTTGTAATACAAAATTAAAAATTAAATATTAGTAACCGTTCAGGCTATATATCAAAAGTGTAAGAAAGGGGATAAGGAGATAAGAGTGATATGGAGATAAGATAATAGAAATAGATTGAAATTTATAGAAATAGGTAGAAATTGATTGTGGAAA